>NZ_WHNW01000003.1 GCF_009362845.1 Ostreibacterium oceani
ATCGGTTACTCGCCATTGTCTGGTTTGATAAAGACGCCAAATCTCTTGGCGATCAAGCGGTGTTAAGCGTATTCGTTTGTGCATGTTCATTACAGTATTCTCTCAAAAAATACTGTAAACAACCCGAAGAAATCTTACAGATAAGCCATCTAACCATCAATTAACCCGCTGTTGAATATCAGCAGGGATGTCGATGCCTTGGGACTGTGCCAGCTCGACAAAGCGCTTGTAGTTTTCGTTTGCTTTTGCGTTATCGCCTAGGGCCTCATAGCCGCGACCTAGGACAAAATACGCTTGGGTGATACTGTTGTCAAAATTAACGACATTTGTCGCCACTAAAATCGCTTCGTTATGTAGTTGATAGCTCAATAACCACACCGCCATCTGTGTATATTGCTGTACCGTGTCGGCAGACATCGGGTATTTTTTTAGGTAAGCGGTATAGCGACCTATTCGGCTATAGTAGTAAGAGTTAGATTTTGCAGGGATGAAATCAGTATCATCGTATTTTGGATTTAATGGCATTAATATTTCATCGAGACTTCTCGTAATTTCATATGATTCTTGGCAAGTCTTAGATTCTGCTTTTTCGGCAAGATACTCAGAAAAAGGAGCTAGGTCAGTTTCATAACGGGTAACTTTATTGATAGTTAAAGGATGGTCTATTAGAACTTCACATGTTGTCAATAACCCATCAACGTCATGCTGCTCATAACCCTCGTAACTCATTTTAACAATGTTAAGTGTAGCGGCATTAATAGTCATTGCCCCCCCACCCGGCGTTACAACCATATATAACGATTTCTTGCCAGATATTTGTTCAACATAACCTGGGCCGTGAAGATAGCCTCCAAGATAACCCTTTTGACCTGAGTCATTTTGGCATTCAACCAAAGCGGCTCCTGCGTTTTTATAATCCGATTTGTTGAGTGACGGAAATTTTTCCTGAAACTGTTCATCGGTTATATTTTGTAAGTCTATTGCGCGACATTCGGCGGCCAGAAGATAGCCTGGAAAAAATAACAGGGTTAGTGTGATACCTTTTAAAATATTCATTCAATGCCCCAATATTCTTTGATTTTATTAAATTTGCTTTTTCGATTAGATAGTCCATTTGTACCACCATTGACCATAAACGATCGCTCAGAAAGACAAGCCGCTTCATTGGTTACGACTTCTTTTGCTGGATTTCTCACGTCTGACGGTTTGAAAATGAAGTCATCCCTTTTGTTTCAATTGCTGTGTTTTCTTTTTTAACTTTGATAAAATTGATGTTTTTCTTAGGCATGACGGCCTATTTTGATGAAATTTTGCGCCCAACTAACTGTTCAATATAAGCCACGTTAAACAATATCCATAGCACCAATGGTGTGACTGGGGGCAGCAACAGCGTCGCAATCTGATAGCTGACACCTAATACGTTCAAGTATTCGCTGACCAAAGGAAAATGACTGCTGATAGCAGGCGGCGAAAAATACACCAGTTGCATCAATGCTTGCGTGCTAATGCCAATCAGTTGTACGACTAAAAAGACCAAATATGCAATGCCAATCTCTCGCCATTTTTTGCCTTCGTCTTTGTTGGTGGCGAGTGTCAAGGCGGCAAATAGCGCCAGCCCATAACCATAAATCAGCGGCGTGGTAGCGGCAAATACAGGTTGGTCGCCAGGCGGCGGAATGCTGGTCATGATTTGAAATTGTTGGTTGATGACACGAAAACCTTCGGTAGCGCTGTAGTGCATTTTGACATCGGTAATGGTCCCTTGACTTAAGAAACCCAGCACCCATTCAGAGAGCCAAATCAGTGGAATGTTTAAGACACGGGCGCAAACAAACCATGCGACAAAACAAATAATAGACCACATCAGTGTTTCGGCAAAAAAACGATAGATATTTTTGGTCGGTTGGTTGGCGTTTGACATATTGGTGTTCATGATTGTTGTATGGCGGCCGTTGATGCGTTGTCTGCAGGTTGTCGGTTATTCGGTGGTTGGTCCGATGGCGGATTTTCATTAGGTAGTTTAGAGAGCCAAATTAAAAAGACAACCAAGGCATCCAAAATAATCAGCGCTTGCCATGCATAGTAATGCGCAAAATCAAACAGGCCTTTATCCCATTGGCCTAAGTAAAACAAGCTAATGACGCGCACGACATTGAGTGCTTGGATGGCAATAAAACCAATCACGAGCCCCCATAGTTTTTGCCAGCCAATGGGGCAGTAAAACTGGGTCAGCAAAACAAAGGCAAAGGCAATAAGCGATTTGCCAAACCAAGCATCCCATCCGAGTGGAAATAGCATAATGACAATAACACCTAAAACAACCCAGCGAAACCGCAAGTAGCTGTAGGGTGGAAATGCCATAATCGCAGCCACAAGGACTAACCAAGCCTCAATGCCATTGCAGCCTGCGACAATCTCAACCCCTGCGAAATTTTGGCTGTTTTGACTCGGGTCTGTGAGAATCTGCACGCCTGCGCTGGTTACGTCATCGTCGAATAAATGGATGAGGCTTGCGCTAATTTTTGCCAGCAGCTCGGTCCAAGGTTGTGTTAGCGTTGCATAGACGGTTGCTTGAAAATGAAAAACAAATATCGCAATCGCGGATAAACTAAAAATAATTAAAAAGGATCGCATCGCGAATTCTCCGTTATCGAATTGATAAGAGTTGATAAGAGTTGATAAAGATTAATAATTTAATTACCCATCTCACTGTAAACTCGCACATATTTTAACACAAATTATAGAAAGTGGTTGGTTCGTCTCGTTTAAAAGGGATAAGAAGGCAGTCATGCGCTGGGTATTTTTTATACTCAGCAAGACTTGTGCTTTACCTTGGGGCAATTTGCCGTATAATAGTCAGTGGCTACACTGGTCCTTCGTGACAACCAACTGTGAACCCCGTCAGGCCCGGAAGGGAGCAGCGGCAGCAGCGACGTTGTGCACCGAAGTCCGCTGGTGTAGCTTATTTTTTTTGCCACCAACGTGGCTTCTAACCCACGTTATTTTTAACTTATGCTGTGGATTGTTTTTTATCAGCGCTTGTCTTGTTGACCTTTCTTTTGTTTTGCTTTCTTTTGTCTTTGCGGCATCGGTAAAATCTTTTATAATGCATTGATGACTTATTGCGTCTTAGCCAGAAAATGGCGACCTCAAACTTTTCACGATTTGGTGGGCCAAGCTCACGTGGTGAAAGCCCTTGCCTATGCATTATCCCAAGATAAAGTTCATCATGCGTACTTGTTTACGGGGACGCGTGGCGTAGGGAAAACATCGATTGCTCGAATTTTTGCAAAATCACTTAACTGTGAGACCAACGGCGTGTCTCCTAATCCCTGTGGGACGTGCCAAAGCTGCCAAGAAATTGCCGATGGGCGTTTTGTTGACTTAATCGAAGTCGATGCCGCGTCACGCACCGGTGTTGATGAAACGCGTGAATTAATTGATAGTGTCGCGTATCTGCCGACCAAGGGGCGTTACAAAGTCTATTTGATTGATGAAGTTCACATGTTCTCTAAAAGTAGCTTTAATGCGCTACTCAAAACGCTAGAAGAGCCGCCGCCGCACGTTAAGTTTATTTTGGCGACAACAGACCCTGATAAACTCCCGAATACGATTTTGTCACGGTGCATCCAGTTTAGCCTAAAATCACTGACCGATAGGCAAATTCAGCAGCATTTACACCATATTTGTGATAGTGAGCGCATTGGCTTTGAAGACAACGCATTATCAATTTTGGCAAAAGCAGGGCGCGGTAGTTTGCGCGATACGCTGAGTTTAACCGATCAAGCGATTACGTATGGTCAAGGCAAATTGACTGTGCAAGCGGTATCAGAGATTTTAGGGACAATTCATCCAGCAGATATTGAGGCGATTGTATTTGCCATCGCCACCAATAATGCGAATCAACTCAGCGCAGCGGTTCGGCGATTAGACCAATACGATATTGATGCAGTGACTTTTTTGACAGAATTAATGCAGCGCTTGCAGGCAATGGCTTGGGCAAAAGAAGGCATTGTTAATTCGCTTTCTGCTGCGCTATCAAGCACAGTGCACGATATCCCCAAGCCTTTGTTGCACCTTTGGTATGATATCGCCGATAAGTCCTTGACGCAATTGCACCAACATCATGATGCCAAACAGGTAATCGAAATGACCTTGTTGCGTATGCTGGCGTTTATTCCAGAGGATTGGGTGCCACGCCACCGCACACTACTAGCGGATACGTATTCTGATGACAGCGATTCAAATGAAGCGCTAGGTAAAGCAGAAGTTAGCGCAGATGCTGCCCTGAATACTGCCCCTGACGCACCAATAGAAAGCGCACCAATAGAAAGCGCACCAGACAATGGATTTGCCCAACACGTAAAATCCAGTCCAGTTGATGCGGCGGACAGTTTATTAGCGGCAGAATCTGAGTTTTTCGACCAAGCTGAACAAGCTGAACAAGTTGAACGCTGCGATACCCCAGAGACAGCCACCTCGTCGGCTACTCCAGGTGTGTCAGAGATAGGCGCGACAGAGATACAATCAAACTCAGCGGCACTGACGCTACCTGAAATAACGCAACATCCAGAAATTCCAGCTGCACCCGAACACACAGCGACTGAGTCGCACCCCTATAATTTATCAAACACGCCTGCAAATGATAATGACCCTACGCCCTCTATGGAGGCGGTACGCGCGGTGATGAAAAGTGCGCGCGACATAACCGCGCCAGCCGAAATGCCAGCCGAAATGCCAGCCGAAATGCCAGCCGAAATGCCAGCCGAAATGCCAGCCGAAATGCCAGCCGAAATGCCAGCCGAAATGCCAGTCGAGATGCCAGCCGAAATGCCGATTGAAAAAGACACCGAAGTGTTGTCAAACGATAGGATAGATAATAAGGTAGGTAATAGCGTAGATGACGGCGGAAACAGCAGTGAAAACAACGAAAAAAATGATAGCGCAGATGGTGCTTTGCTATCGAAAATAGCGGTATTCGATTGGTTTGATGCCATCGAAAATTTGGGGCTATCTGATTTTACCTATCACTTTGTCAGCGCTGGCGTATTGCGTATTGAGGCGAATCAAGGCAGGGCTGATGCTATTTTGGATTTATTGCCGGCTAACGAAGTGCTCGTGACACCCGATAGTATGACAGAGCTGAGCGAGGCGCTGTCATGCTATTTTGCTCAGCCGATAAACGTGCGAGTCAACTATACCGATATTCGTTGCGAAACCCCAGCGGAACGACAAAAAAAAGCGCAAGTCGATGCCGATCAAGCCGTCATCACGGCATTTACGCAACATCCTATTGTGCAGCAAGTGGTGAATGAATTTGAGGCAAGAATTTTGACAAATACCATTAAGAAAATGGACAAAAAACCGTCATAATGTGCGTGCTGTGTATGAACATCATACGGTTTTATTTTCATCGGTATTGGGTCGGCTGACTGGGCTGAGTAGGCTGGTTAGGCGCATAATGATAATCACAAGATTGACGAAAAATAAATGATAACGAGAGAGGTAACTAATATGTTTGGTGGAAATATGGGCGGTATGCTCAAGCAAGTGCAAAAAATGCAAGAAAACATGGAAAAAGCACAAAAAGAACTAGAAAATATCGAAGTAGAGGGTGAGTCGGCAGGCGGTTTGGTCAAAATTACGGCCACGTGCAAAAATGTTGTCAAACGTGTGAATATTGACGAGACTTTGCTGAGTGAAGACCGCGATATGCTCGAAGATTTAGTCGCGGCAGCCCTCAATGATACGCTAAGAAAAGCCGAAGAAAAAGCCGCCGAACATATGTCAGAGCTGACCAATGGCATGCAGCTGCCACCCGGTATGAAAATGCCCTTTTAACCGAAATAGTTACTGTTAGCAATCATGCTAAAAATAGGCGATACACGCTTAATGCGGAGCAAATTATAACGCGATGTTTTCTGAAAAAGTTGAGCACCTTATCCAAGCACTTAGTTTGATGCCTAGCGTGGGAAAAAAAACCGCACAGCGGTTAGCGATTCATCTATTGCAGCATGACCGCGCTGCAGCGACGCAAATTGCCAATGCCATTAACGCTGCCGTAGGCAGTGTGGGTAGTTGTCAGCGTTGTCGCAATTTGAGTGAACATCCCATTTGTCATATTTGTCGTGATAGCCGCCGCAATGACAGCTTGATTTGTGTGGTTGAGGGGCCGATGGATGTGATTGCGATTGAACAATCGACTAACTTCTCAGGCCGATATTTTGTCCTGATGGGACATTTGTCGCCGTTGGATGGGATTGGCCCCAATGAATTGGGGTTGGATATATTAGAGGCCACGCTACAATCAGGTCAAACACAAGAGCTGATTCTAGCGACGAATGTTAATGCAGAGGGTGATGCAACGGCCTATTATTTGGCGGAACTCGCTAGAAAATATGGCGTGTCGACCAGCCGTATTGCGTTTGGTGTGCCGATGGGTGGCGAATTAGAATACACAGACAGCTATACACTGGGTCACGCATTTGAAAGGCGAACACAGTTTTAATCGCAAGCTCAAACAATCAATCAAATAGCCAAATAGCTAAGTAGTCTTCGTATCCACTACCCAAAAAATGAATTATAACGCAACGCAACGAAACGAAACGAAACGAAGGGAAGCGAATCACACTGAAACCATTTTGATTAGCCTAGCGTAAATAGACGTATAAACGACAAAGCCAGTCTAGTGATGAATCATGCTGATAAATCATAGCTGATGAATTATCTGGTCTAGTATCTGGTCTAGTCAGAGCAACCTAAACACGCGAGTCCCTGAGTCACTTGATGAAAACGTTATGAAAGCACCGTCAAATCGTACACCGTCAAATCGTAAAAACCTGCTAAAAATCGCTGTTATCTCTGTGGTGATGATGGCGATTGTGGCGTTTTTTGCATTAGACTTGTCGCAGTATATGCAGCTCGATTACATCCAGCAGCAACGCGCGGTGTTTGCCGCCTATTATGATGCCAATCGTCTGTTGGTGTTGTTGGGTTTCTTTTTGCTGTATGTGATAGCGACGGCGCTTTCATTGCCCATTGCGGCCATACTGACGTTATTAGCAGGCGCTTTGTTTGGCTTTTTGCTTGGGTTAGTCGTTGTCTCATTTGCGAGTAGCATCGGTGCGAGCCTCGCTTTTTTGTTTTCGCGGTTTATTTTTCGGGATACCGTTCAGCAAAAATATGGTCATTATTTGGAAAAAGTGAATCAAGGTATCAAAAAAGAAGGTGCATTTTACTTGTTTGCACTGCGCCTTGTGCCTGTGGTGCCTTTTTTCGTGGTGAATTTATTAATGGGGCTGATGCCAATTCGGTTGTGGGTTTTTTATGTGGTTAGTCAAATCGGCATGTTGGCAGGTACCGCCGTTTATGTCTATGCAGGGACGGAGCTGGGGCAAATCACGGCATTATCGGATATTATGTCACCGACGCTGTGGATTGCTTTTGTTTTATTAGGGTTACTGCCGTTACTGTCGAAAAAAATATTGGCGGTGATGCGTAAAAGACACGCGACTAACGTATAACGCTAGCCATATAACCCCAACAGCACCAAGCTAACACTAAATAAACGTAACTAAATAAAAAAATGTATATTAATTCAAATAGAGATAAGCAAAAAAAGGCAACCGATGAGCGTTTTTGAATGAAAAAATTTGACTATAATCTAATTGTGATTGGTGCAGGCGCAGCGGGTCTTGTGTCGAGTTATATCGCCGCCGCAACCAACGCCAAGGTCGCCTTAATCGAACAGCATAAAATGGGCGGTGATTGCCTCAATACCGGTTGTGTACCGAGTAAAGCGCTGATAAAAACGGCCAAAGTGCTGTCGCAAATCCAACAGGCCGAAGATTTTGGCTTAGGTCAAGCACATGTAGAATGGGACTTTCAGACGGTGATGCAGCGAGTACAACGGATTATTGCCACCATTGAACCACACGATTCGGTTGAACGCTATAGCCAACTGGGCGTTGATTGTATTGCAGGGCAAGCTAGCATTACGGGTGCGCACGAAGTGTTAGTCAACGGTAGCGCGCTGACGGCACGCGCAATTATTGTCGCAACGGGGGCTCGTCCACGCGTGCCAGATTTGCCTGGATTGGCTGATATTGCTTATTTGACCAGTGATAATTTGTGGCAACTGTCTGCATGCCCAGAACGTCTTGCCATCATTGGTGGTGGGCCGATTGGCGTGGAAATGGCGCAGGCTTTTGCACGATTAGGCGCAAATGTGACCATTATTGAGCGCTCACCGACGCTTATGTCCAGAGAAGATGCCAATGTCACTGATTTTATCGAAGCGCGATTACGTCAAGCGGATGTGACGGTGCTAACCCAACATGAAGTCGAGGGCTTTAGTCCAAAGACGGTCACTTGTCTGCATCAAGGAGAACGGGTTGACGTTGGATTTGACCAAGTGCTGATTGCATTAGGGCGCCAAGCCAATATTGAAGGTTTTGGCCTTGAAACACTGGGTGTTCAGCTAAATAAAACAGGCACGGTGGCAGCGAATGCGCTGATGCAGACGAATATTCCGAGCATTTATGTCTGCGGTGACGTGACTGGTCCGTATCAGTTTACGCATGCAGCGGCACATCAAGCATGGTACGCCAGTATTAATGCGTTGTTTTCGCCGTTTAAACGATTTAAAGTCGATTATCGGGTGATTCCTTGGGTGACTTTTACTGATCCAGAGGTTGCCCGTGTCGGATTGAATGAAAAATCTGCACAAGCCGACGGCGTTGCCTATGAAGTATCGACGTATCATCTCAGTGATTTAGACCGCGCGATTACGGAATCCGAAGCGTATGGATTCATTAAGGTGCTGACTCGGCCAAAAAGTGATAAAATCCTTGGGGTAACGATTATCGGCGCGCATGCAGGTGAGTTGCTCGCGGAGTTTGTACTGGCGATGAAGCACGGCATTGGTTTAAATAAAATACTGGGTACCATTCATGCCTACCCCACCTTTACCGAGGCGAATAAATATGTGGCGGGGCAGTGGCGCCAAGCGCATAAGCCAAATTGGGCGATGCGTTTGTTGAGGCGGTTTCATACGTGGCGACGATGAGGTTGTTGCCTAGGTGGTCGGTGGTCCGTTTTGTATCGTCTATTCATTATAGCCTATTTTTGCAATCCCAAACGCATCATTAATGCGTTGGTCATGATTAAAAGAGGAGAATTTTATGGAACAACCCCGTTTCGCTGAGACGTTAGCATCGCACGGCATTGTATTAAAACGTGAACAGCTCAAAACATTACAAGTCAATATTGGTAAACGTTGCAACCAAGCTTGCCATCACTGCCACGTTGAGTCAGGGCCTAATCGCACGGAAAACATGACGCAAGCGACGGTTCAACGATTGATTGAACTGCTCAGTAAAGCGCCAAGTATTGATACCGTTGATATTACGGGTGGGGCACCTGAGTTAAATCCGCATTTTCGACCCTTTGTCAGCGCCATTCGAGCAATGGGTAAACAAGTGATTGATCGTTGCAATTTAACGGTATTGTACGAACCAGGACAGACCGATACAGCCGAGTTTTTGGCCGAGCAAGAGGTGCAAATTGTGGCATCATTGCCATGCTATATGGAAGACAACGTTGATGCGCAACGGGGTAAAGGCGTTTTTGATAAAAGCGTTGCGGCACTGCGCAAACTCAATGCATTAGGCTATGGGCAGCCAGATAGCGGGCTTGAGTTGCATTTGGTCTATAACCCCGTCGGTGAGCATTTGCCGCCGCCACAGGCGTCGTTAGCAGCGGATTATCACAATCATTTGCAGACTATGTTTGGTATTGAATTTAACCAATTGTTTACGATTACCAATATGCCAATCAAACGCTATGCGCATTGGTTGGCAAGATTGGGTAAGCTTGAATCGTATATGCAGTTACTGATTGATAATTTTAATCCACAAGCCGCGCAAGCGGTCATGTGTCGCGATTTGATTTCGATTGGTTGGGATGGGCAAATTTATGATTGTGATTTTAATCAGATGCTGGACATTCCATTAAATGGAAAACCGCGTGATATTTGGCAGATTGACGATTTTTCAGCGATTGATTCGGGGGTTGCCGTTGCCGATCACTGTTATGGCTGTACGGCAGGTTCGGGTAGTTCCTGCGGCGGCGCGTTGCTTTGATGGAGGTGTTTAATCGTGACGAGTGAAATAGTGTGGCGATTAGGGGTGTTTTTTGCTGTATTGCTTGCTGTTGCATTGGCTGAGCACTGGCGACCTAAGCGGCAACTGACATTTGCCAAATCAAAACGCTGGACGAGGAATTTGGCTTTGGTTGTTGCGAATACGTTAGCATTGCGGCTGTTTGTGCCTTTTACGGCGGCAAGCGTTGCCATCTATGCAACGCAGCAAGACATCGGGCTATTTAATTGGCTCAATTTGCCCTTTTATTGGCAAGTCATCCTCTCGGTTATCGTGTTGGATTTGATTATTTATGGGCAGCATGTGGTTTTTCATTACGTCCCTTGGTTGTGGCGGTTGCACAAAGTGCATCACATTGATCAAGACATTGACGTCACCACGGGGTTGCGTTTTCATCCCTTGGAAATTATCATTTCTGCGCTAATAAAATGTAGTGCTGTGTGGTTATTGGGTGTGCCGTTTTTGGCGGTGGTGTTGTTTGAAATCTTGTTAAATGCGACTGCGCTGTTTAATCATGGCAACCTACGCCTACCGCACAACGTGGATCGTGTGCTGCGTAAACTATTGGTGACCCCCGATATGCATCGCGTCCATCATTCGACACGAGTAATAGAAACCAACAGTAACTTTGGATTTAATTTGTCGTGCTGGGATTATCTCTTTAAAACCTATCGAGCACAGCCAAAAGCAGGCCACCAAGCCATGAAAATTGGGCTATCGGCCTATCCCGATGCACAAAAAACAGGCTTTTGGTGGTTGTTGGTATTGCCATTTAAGCGGCAAGCAACGCGTAATCCGAGTACCGCGAATAACACGACACAGTCCGACCAGCCCGATCAGTCCGGCCAGCCAAAGTAAATCATCGATTATCAGAGGAGTTAATATGTTAGCAATTATTGGCGGCACAGGGCTGTATCAATTACCTGGATTGAATGTTATTGATAAAATTAAAATCGACACACCGTTTGGTCAGCCTTCGGCGCCGATTGTCAAGGCGGAGTGCTTAGGGCACACGCTGTTATTTTTACCGCGCCACGGTGAGCAGCATCAATTGATGCCGCATGAAATTAACTACCGTGCCAATATTTTTGCCTTAAAACAATTGGGCGCGCGGCAGTTATTGGGGGTTTCTGCGACGGGTAGCCTACGTGAATCCATTCATCCAGGGGCGTTTATTTTGCCAACCCAATACCTAGATTTGATTCGTGGTAATCGCGATAAAACGTTTTTTGGTCAAGGGGTTGTGGCACACGTTTCTACGGCAATGCCTGTTTGTCCCAACTTGACAGCGTGGGTGGCGGCACAGGCAAAACAACAAGGCATGACACTGCACCAAGACAAAGTCTATGCCTGCGTTGACGGGCCGCGCTTGGGGACAAAAGCGGAAAGTCATTTTTTACGGATGGTCGGGTGTGATGTCGTGGGGATGACAAATGTTCCGGAGGTGTTTTTGGCTCGCGAAGCGCAACTATGCTATGCCACGCTATGTATCGCAACCGACTATGATTGCTGGCAAGATGATCCCGCGCAGCATGTGACGGTCGCAGAGGTCATTGCACGCTATGGGCAGTCGCTTGAGCAAGCCAAGGCATTATTAACCGCATTGCTAGCGACACCGTTGCCGCCTATCGATGAGACGTATCGGCGAGCGTTAGATCAAGCCATTTTGACGCCAGACTCCGCGATAACTAACACACAACGCCGTTGGTTGAACGTGTTGATGCAATGATTAGCATGAGACGACAGTGGGCTATAGGGAGCGCGTTAAGCCACATTAAGCCAGCGCACATTAAGCTAGCGCACATTAAG
The DNA here is from genome assembly GCF_009362845.1 of Ostreibacterium oceani. Lineage (NCBI taxonomy): Bacteria > Pseudomonadati > Pseudomonadota > Gammaproteobacteria > Cardiobacteriales > Ostreibacteriaceae > Ostreibacterium > Ostreibacterium oceani. The sequence goes on from NZ_WHNW01000003.1 coordinate 11,970, forward strand.
CTAGCGCACATTAAGCCAGTCCACCTTAGCGTTGATGGAGTTAGTATTGATGCTGGCGTTGATGTTGGCGTTGATGTTGGCATTGAGACATCAATAAGCGCCGTATGAAGACACAGAGGCTGAGTTTGCCCCCCGTCACATTGTCGATTATTGTGCCCTTAGCCGATAATGAGACCGCTTGGCAGTTATTATTGTCACAGTTGACAAGGTTATTGCTAACGAAGACATCCACGGCTTATCGCGTACTTGATATCGTATTGGTTACCAGTCTGTCGGCTAACGATTTGTTTGCGCGGTTACAAGCCGATACGGCGACACAATCGCTACCTGAAGGTGGACAGTTGATAATCAAGCAAGCACCTGCTGGCCGGGCATCCCAGATGAATGCGGGCGCCGCCGTTGCCAACGGTGATTTTTTGTGGTTTTTACATGCCGATACCGTGTTGTCGGATAACAGTTTTGATGCGTTGGCGGATTCGATTAGCCAACACCCAACGCGATTGCATTATTTTGATTTGGCATTTTTAAAAGATGCGACGGCCTTAATGCGGCTTAATCAAATGGGTGTCAAACTACGTTCTCGGCTGGCACACACGCCATTTGGCGACCAAGGATTTTGTCTTGGTGCCGACTTATTTGAACAGCTTGGTGGATACCCAGAACAGGCCGCCTATGGTGAGGATCACCTGCTCGTGTGGCGGGCGCGGCAACAGGGGATTTGCTTGCAACCCGTTGGCAGCTGGTTATGGACCAGCGCACGGAAATATCAACACCAAGGCTGGCTAAGGACAACCATTCGACATCAAATATTGTGGTTGCGGCAAGCATGGCCTGAATGGCGCCAATTACGTCGATTGCGCCGATTGCGGCAACAACAACGGCAACACAAAATACAAAAACCGTTAGGCGATAGAAAATAATATGATGGATACAACGCAAGAGACGAAACAATCGGCAAAAAACGGCCTAAGACAAGCGCGATGCGTCACAGCGAATGCGTCACAGCGAATGCGTAGCGGCAAATGAGTAATCAGCAGGCGACCCATCGCGTCGCGCTGGCGATTTTCGCCAAAACCATTGGCTTGAGCCCTGTCAAAACGCGGTTGGCAGAGACAATAGGCGAAAAAAAAGCCACTGAATTTTACGCCAAAAGCCTCGCGGCGGTCGCGCAGGTCGTGCAAGAGGCCGTGCAAATAGTCGCCCAGCCAGCAGCTCAGACAGCAGCTCAGAAAATAACCGCCCGTGGTCAGATTGAGGCCATCGTGCCTTATTGGGCGGTTGCCGAAGCGGAGGCCGTTAAACCGTATAATCAAACAGTGTCTGCCGAAAAGCCACCGTACTGGGTTTATGCGCGTGATAATTTGGCGACCAATTTTGCGGCGCTATGGACAGGAAATGGGGATTTAGGGCAGCGTTTGGCACAGGTTTATCAAGCCTTGCAACCGCATTATGATGCGGTGATAATGATAGGCACCGATAGCCCGCAGCTTATACCAGATCAGATATTACAAGCCCATGATAAATTAAAGCAACAGCATAATAACTTTGTCGTTGGCCCAGCTTATGATGGGGGGTTTTACTTGTTTGGCGCAGCGCAACCGATAGCGCCATCCGTCTGGACGGCGGTTAATTACAGTGTCGCTGAAACATGTCAAATGTTGTGTGCCCAGTTGTTAAAAAAAGGGCTTGCAAAGACCGTTCTGCCAGTAGCGGGCGATGTGGATGTCTTTGCTGATTTACTACGATTGCGCGATGAGCTCTCACAACTGCCACGGAAAAATACGGCACAGCAGGCCTTGTTTGCTTGGTTATGTGATGAGCTACCTGATTTCATTATCTGATTTCGTTAGCAAGGTTGATTAAAACGAAGGATTAGGGCGAGGAATTAGGGCGAGGAGGAATTAGGGCAAGCGTCAGGATGACCCATCAAAGCTGAAGCCACCGTGAATGAACCAAACGCATAAATCACATCATCAGGTGTTGCCATGGCTTTGGCGGCAGCCAACGCCGCTGTCAAGTCTGTATAAGAGGCCATTGGACACGTTAAGTAAGGCGCTGCAATGGCAGCCAGTGCTTTTGCCGATAGTCCTCTGGTACCAGGCGTATCACCCAAAAAAACACGGTCAAAACAGCCGTCAAGTGCGGCAAACACCTGTGCATGGTCTTTATCAGCTAGCATCCCAATAACGGCATAGCACTGTGAGTAGCGGTGGCGGTGTTGTGCAATGATACGGCGAAGATTGTTGGCGGCATCTGCATTATGGGCCACGTCAATAATAATATCGGGTGCTTGGGCGATTTTTTGTAGCCGTCCTGCGAGCGCAAACTGGGCTAAGGCGTCTGTATAATCCTCAGGTAAATAGCCAATCCAGTCCAATAAGGTAATAACCGCTGCTGCATTGTCGATTTGTTTTGCACCCAACTCGGCTAGATTGGCAGGAATTGGGTAGGATTTATTAGGTAGGTGCACGGCTTGATTCAGCGTTTGGTTCGTAATTTGGTTCGTGATTTGGTTCGTGATTTGGTTCGTAATTTGGTAGTCAATTCCGTTGGCTTTTAATGGGATAGCTTGTTTTTGAGTGTATTCGATTAATTCGGGGTAAATGTCGGTTTGCGCAAAGACCAAAGGACGGTTAGGGCGACACACGCCAGCTTTTTCTAGGGCAATGCCAACCACGTTTTCGCCTAAATACTCGGCGTGGTCAACGCCGATACTGGTGATGATGACGGCATCCGCATCAATAATATTGACGGCATCGAGGCGGCCACCGAGCCCAACCTCTAGAATAGCGCACTCGACTTGTTCAAAAAAGAAGACCAATAATGCCGCCAATGTGGTGGCTTCGAAATAGCTCAGCGTAATGTCGCCGCGTGCAGATTCAATGCGTTGAAACTGCTCGATAATTAATTGGTCGCTGACAGGATTGTTATTGATTTGAATCCGTTCATTAAATACAGTGATGTGCGGGGATGTGTATTTACCGACTTGGTTGAGTTGTCCTGCAAAGCAGTCAGCCAACATCTGACAGGTGGAGCCTTTGCCGTTGGTGCCTGCAACTGTGATGATGCACTGGGTCGCGATACGCTCGATATGGTGGCGTTGACGGAGTGTTTGCCAGACTTTTGCGGTGCGGTCTAGCCCCATATCAATGCCAACAGGATGCAGCTTTTCATAAAAAGAAAGCCAGTCGGATAAATGCCAGCTGGTGGTGTCAATAGGGCGATGCATTGTTGGGTTGGCTGAGGGTTAGTTAAACATTCAGCGAGAAAGCCAGCGAGAAAAACAGTTAAAGCACGCGTTAGAAAAGCGGTGAGAGCACAGGTTATTGTTTTTCATGCGTTGTCGTGTCTGATGGGTTATCGCTTGAGTTATCGCTTGAGTCGTTGCCTGAGTGGTTACTTGGGCTGTCGCTGTTGTTTTCTTGTGTCGGTGTTTTTTCAGGCGCGTTGTCTGCTTTGTTGTCTGCCTTGTGATGCGCTGCGTCAGTTCGCGCTGACACAGGCGCATTGCCCGTTTTATGATGCATTAGCGCATTGAGTAAACTGGCTAATTCGTCGCGTAGTGCTCTGCGATCAATAATTCTATCAATGGCGCCTTTTTCAAGCAAAAATTCGCTACGCTGAAACCCTTCGGGTAGGGTTTCTCTAACGGTCTGCTCGATAACACGCGGGCCTGCAAACCCGATTAAGGCTTTGGGCTCTGCGATAATTAAGTCGCCTAGCATCGCAAAACTAGCCGAAACGCCACCCATGGTTGGGTCGGTTAGTACCGAAATAAATGGTAAGCGGGCATCGCTTAGTTTGGTGAGTGCAGCAGACGTTTTTGCCATTTGCATTAACGAAGTGAGACCTTCTTGCATTCTGGCGCCGCCAGACGCTGAAAAACAGACAAACGGACACTGCGCCGCAATAGCGGCTTCGACAGCTTGAACAAATTTCTCACCGACGACAGAGCCCATTGAGCCGCCCATAAACGTAAACTCAAACGCCGCAACAACAATAGGCGCATCATGCAAACGACCAGAAAAGGCAACCAATGCATCGTTTTCTTGGGTTTGTTTTTGCGCGGCTACCAAACGGTCTTTGTATTTTTTAGCGTCGCGAAATTTTAGCTTGTCTATGGGTTTTAGCTGGGTGCCAATTTCGACTAGGCTGTCTTTGTCTAGTAGTTTTTCAACGCGTTGTCTCGCGGGTATGCGCATGTGGTGGTCACATTTGGGGCAAACACGCTGGTTTTCAACCAGCTCAGCCGTATAAATCGTGGCGCCACAAGCATCGCATTTAGACCATAGTCCATCTGGCACCTGACGTTTGTCGTTGGTGCGAATTTTCGAGGGAACAAGTTTTTCAAACCAATTCATATCAAAGCCCTTAGGTTAATTGTCTTTATTTATTGTCTGCATTGTCGTTTCCACTGTCGCCTGCATCATTGCCTGCATTATTGCTTCATCATCAATAAGTCAGTCATCAATCGCGTGGCGCAGGGTTTGCATAAATGCGGTCGCGGTTGCCAAAACATTTTCATTATTTTGCTGTGCATTATACAGTTTTTTTACCAATGCGGAACCAACAACGATGCCATCGGCATATTGTGCGAGTTTTTTGGCAGTATCACCGTCCGATATGCCAAATCCGACGCAGATAGGCAGCGTCGATTTTTCTCGGATCGCAGTGATGGCGGCTTCAATCTCTTGATTATCTAGCGCTTTATTTGCGCCAGTAATGCCGCGCATAGAGACGTAATAGACAAACCCTGTGGCGCTTTTGAGTATTTTCCCTAGCCTTGTTTTGCTGGTGGTTGGTGCGATTAGGTTTATTAAATCAATATCTTGTGATTTTATTGATTTTCGGTATTCGGCACCTGATTCATACGATAAATCGACGAGAATTAGCCCGTCAGCACCCGCTGATTTCGCTGATTCGACATAGCCTGTAAAGCCTGATTGATGGATTTCTGCTGGATTTAAATAACCCATTAATACCACGGGCGTGGTTTGGTTTTTTTTGCGAAAGGCCTGGACAGCAGCAAAGGTATCCTCGTAGCTGACACCGTTTTCAATCGCACGTTCACTGGCGTGCTGGATGGTCTCGCCGTCTGCGGCAGGGTCTGAAAAGGGGACGCCTAATTCGATGATGTCAGCGCCGCCAGACACTAACGCGTGCATGAGTTCGGTGATATCAACTCCTGCTGGATCGCCTGTCGTGATAAAAGGGACTAGGGCTTTTTTATTGGCTGATTTAAGCTCAGCAAAGCGTGTTTCAATTCGGTTCATGGTCATTCCTCGCTGCGATTAGGATAAATCAACGCCGTCGATTTTGGCGATGGTGTTCATGTCTTTATCACCGCGACCCGACAGGTTAAGGATGATTTGTTCAGATTTATCCATTTGCTTGGCTAGTTGAAGGGTATAGGCGAGTGCATGCGATGATTCCAATGCTGGAATAATGCCTTCTACGGTCGAAAGTAGCCTAAAGGCAGCCAGTGCCTCTTCGTCATTAATGCCAACATACGTCGCGCGCGCCGTGTCTTTTAAAAAGGCGTGTTCTGGTCCCACTCCAGGGTAATCAAGCCCTGCAGAAATTGAATAAGGCTCGGTAATTTGACCATGTGAGTCGCACATGACGTAGGTTTTATTGCCGTGCAGCACGCCAATTTTGCCACGCTGTAAAGCCATCGCGTGTTCTGTGGTGTCGACCCCTTTGCCTGCTGCTTCTACACCGTAGATTTTAACGCTGCGGTCATTTAAAAAGGGGTGGAATAGCCCCATCGCGTTAGAGCCACCGCCGACACACGCAACGAGGGCATCGGGTAAGCGTCCTGTTTGAGCGAGGATTTGTTGTTTGGCTTCGCGACCAATGACCGAATTAAAATCGCGCACCATTTCTGGGTAAGGGTGTGGCCCTGCAACCGTGCCAATGACATAAAAGGTATCGTCAACGTTCGCAACCCAATCACGTAGGGCTTCGTTTAATGCATCTTTGAGGGTTTTAGAACCCGATTTGGCAGGGATAACAGTCGCGCCCATTAGTTTCATTCGATACACGTTAGGTGCTTGTCTTGCAATGTCTTTTTCGCCCATGTAGACAACGCATTCTAACCCCAGTCTGGCGGCAATGGTTGCGGTGGCGACCCCATGCTGCCCTGCGCCTGTTTCAGCGATAATCCGTTTTTTGCCGATTTTTTTGGCGAGTAGTGCTTGCCCGACCGTGTTGTTGATTTTGTGTGCGCCTGTATGATTTAAATCTTCGCGTTTTAGGTAGATTTTGGCGCCACCATTTTCTTCTGATAAGCGTTTGGCGAAATATAAAGGGCTTGGCCGACCAACGTAGTGGGTTAAGTCAGCATCGAATTCGTCCCAAAAGGCTTTGCTTTTCTTTGCTTTATTGTAGTGATGCGATAAATCCAGTACCGCTTGCATCAGCGTTTCAGAAATAAATTGACCGCCAAATTCATTGAAAAACCCTTTTTCATCAGGGTATTGATAAAAGTTATCGATGTCGCTTTGTTGCATTTGATTTTCTCCAATATGGGGGTGGTAAGCTGTCTATAATCAGCTGGCTATAATCAGCAGACTAGCCGTTTGATTGAGGGGTGCTCAGTTGGTAGAAGATCAATAGATTACGGGTTGGCTAAAATCGTCTTTTTAATCAAGACGTTTTTGATTTTGTTGTAGGGTTTTGGTCGTAGCTGCTTCATGGGGATATTTTTATCACAGGTATGCAATAATTGCAAGGATATTTGCAAGGACATTCGCAAGAACCTTTGCAAGAACCTTTGTAAGGATTAATTGTTTGTGACGTATTGGGATTGACTCGTGGATTTTACTCGCACATCCTTGTGCGGGTAAAGTCAATCGCTGCGGAATTTAGCGTGTGCTTAAATTTGCTATTTGCTGTGTTTTGTTTGGCTATTGTCGTCGCTTTTATCGTTGTTTTTATCGTCGTTTCTGTCGGCATTTTTTGGTTCATTATTTGACGCAGTGTTTGTGCCGTCAATTTTGGTGTTGCGCGTATCCGGGGCTGCCTTGTTTGAATGCGCCTTGTCTGAATTTGCCTTGTCTGAATTTGCCTTGTCTGAATTTGCCTTGTCTGAAGGCGTCTTATCCAAGGGCATCGCGTCCAAATCACTTTCAGATTTAGGTTGCTGCTTGGTGTTATTCACTACTTTGTCGGCAGTTGCTGCCCCTGATGCTGCCCCTGCTGCTGGTGAAGATGCAGGTGTTGCGTGATCTGATTGGCTATTGCTTGGTGGTTGTTTTTGCGAGTTTGGTTGGTAGCTTAGGGTGATGGTTTTGCTGGCGCGGGATGCAATGTGCGTGTTAACTTCGTCTTCGTTGAGCAGGGTGTGGGCGCTTTCTCCCAGGTGGTCAAAGACTTTTTTGTAGCTTTGAGTCAGGTCATCAATCAAATCTGCCGTTTTGCCAAAATGTTCGCTGACTGCTTTTTGGTAGGCTTCTAATTCTTCTTGTGCTTTTTGTGTGGCGGGGTTGTTTTTTGACTTGCTGCCTACCATCTTGCCGATAATAAAGCCGATGATGAGGGCAACAGCGGCGACTAATGCCAGTAATAATTCTTGGTTCATGGGAGCTCCTTTGCGGGTTGTTTAGTGATTGTCGTTTAGTTGTTATTAATTGTCATGGTACTTGTTTTAATGGTACAAATCATCACAAATTTATGACGTGATTAAGATGTGATTATGGCGTCATTAAGATGTCGTTTGGCAGCCAAACAAACCGTTGTTGGTGATCATTTCTGCAACCCCTTCGGGTAGAGCGGCTTGCCAATCGTTATCCCCGTTTTTAATCGATTTAATGATCTCTCTAGAATAAATATCCAACAAGGCCGTGTCACTGCAATCAATGCTGCAAATAAAGTGGTTTGCTTTTAGGTGCTGGTACAAATGATTGATGTCGTCTGCTAAGGTTAAGTTGTCAGCAGTGATGAGATCGTCTGCGTTTTTTTCTGGATAGACGTATAGCCTAGTATTATCTGGGAATAGTTTGCCAAACCCCTCTAGCATGCCGCCTTCGATACCACGGTAAAAGGCATGGTCAAAGATTTGTCGGATATTGATGATGCCTAAAACAATCCCAATTTGCATTTGCGTGTACTGACGAAAATAGGCGCGTAATGAAAAGTAACGGGTATAGTCAGAAATCATCACATGGTAACCGAGATGCGTCAATAGCTGAACGCGTTCGATAATATCGGATTCGGTGGCGCCGTGATCGTTACCTAGCGAGTCATTTAAACTAATCTCTGCGATAGCAATCGTGTTGTCATCATCCACGTCTGCCGTTTTGCGAAAGGCGTGCATGCCTTGTTCAATCATATCAACGTTGAGTTTGGTGACAGGGCGAAACGAGCCTCGAATCGCAAGGACATTCTTTTTATACAACATCTCAGCGGGTACAGCGACAGAGCCATCTGAATAAAACATGACGGCTCGCGTTTTCCAGCTGCGAATGAGGTGTAAGTTAATGCCAAGGTTGTCGATTTCTTCAAAGTAGGGGCCGTTAAATTCAATCGAATCGATTTCTAGTCGGTCAGGCTCTAGGTTATCTGTCAGTGAATCAATGATTTTTCTGGGGTTGTCGCTGTAGTAGTAAGCGCCATAGATAATATTGACGCCGAGTACGCCTAGGGCCTCTTGTTGCTGCTCGGCGGTTTTATCTAGCATCCGAGCGTGGACAATAATGTCCGAAGGCGCGGCGCCAGGGTACATCTGCAAGCGGACACCGCACCACGCATGGCATTCGTTGTCACGGTTCCAACTTTTGGCAGCAACGGTGGCTGCGTAGGCAAAAAAGCGAGAATTCTTTGAGCGTGTTTTGGCAACGCGTTCGATGACAAGGTCAAATTCCTTTTCCATCATGGCTTTGGCGCGTGCTTTACTGACATAACGCCCCCCTGTTTGCACGCCGTAAATGGCATCCGAAAATTGCATGTCGTAGGCTGACATGGTTTTGGCGATGGAGCCTGCAGCCGCGCCAGCACGAAAGAATTGGCGGGCAACTTCTTGTCCTGCGCCAATCTCTACGATAGTGCCGTATTTCTTTTCATCCAAATTGATACGCAATGCTTTTTTCTTAGTAGAGCGGCTGCTAACGGTTTGTTTCATGTCTGCCTCTGATGGTTGTTTTGTCGGGTGGTTGCTTTGTCGGGTAGTGTTAGGTTATCTTTGTTGTTTTAGTCATTTTGGTCATTAATACGACCTTAATGCTGCCATTATACGTCATCTTGGATGCGATGAAAAACGGCGGGCTGGCCCTCAATAGTCAGTGTTGTTTGCATGCGATCAAATGGCATCAAGCCTAGGCAAATCGTTTGCGCACCGATGATTTGGGTTTCGATGATTTGACCAATGTCTCTGCCTTCATGCTGGATAGTTGCATTGACCGCTAAGGTGAGCGGTGCATCAATGGTGGCGACGGCAAAGCCTTTTTTAACTTGGCCCAAATATTTGTTACGAGCGATGATTTCTTGGCCGACATAGCAGCCTTTTTGATAGTTAATGCTACCCCAATTATCCAAAGGCGTCTGCTGGGGTAACCATTTTTCAATGCCGTCAGGCTGGATGTTAAAATGTCCACCAGCCAAGCGCAGTGCATTTACTGCGGGGGTGTTTTCTTGGTCAGGGTGCGTTTGGTCAAACCAATGCGCTAGCGGTGAATCGGCACTAAGGCGAATTTCATAAAAGTGCTTCGGTAGCGCACAGATTGACAATCCATCTTGAGTGATTGCCTCAAAGTCAGCCGTAGGCAGCGTGATGCCTTGTGCCTCGCAAAAGGCTGCTGCCATTGCCTTGTCACAGCCAATGTGGGTGTCGCTGAGTGCTTCAAAAGTGACTTTGGCGCGCAAAACGAACATTTTTAAGCGGTTAACAACGGGCTGTTCGCTGGATTCGATAATGCGTAAATAGAAAGTATCATTCAGTTTGTTTAGTAAAAACACGCCAAACATGCGGCCTTTGTGCGAACAGAATGCGCCGTATTGACAGTGGTTTTCGCTTATCTGATTAACGTCCTGCGTGAGTTGCCCTTGTAAAAAGCTGGTGGTGTCGTGACCGCTGACGGCATAGCTTTTATATGGTAATTTTGCCCAAATGTTATGCATTTTGTTATACTCAATTTATTAAGATAGTTTATTATACGATAGGAGTTTACCAGATGACAGATGCCGTGAAAATCTATAGACCAAAAAAAAATGCCAAACAACCTAATCCCGTAGCGCCATCAGAGAAGCCAGCAGACTTAGAAAGTGCTGGCATGCAGGTCAATCAAGCCAATCAGGCCAATGCGAACTCGCCAGTGTCCGAAAATATGCCCAAAGAATACGGCGGTCGCAAGCCAGAAAAAGGGCTAGAGCCAACGCGCTATGGCGATTGGGAATTCAAAGGGCGGTGTATTGATTTTTAATACCATGTGATGCCACGCCGCTTAATGCTGTGCCGCTTAATGCCGCTTTTTTGCTTGGATTTCGATGTTTTTTAGCGTGAGCTGGCGGTAATGAGGCGGTAATGAGGCGGTAATAAGGTGGCAATAAGGCGGTAATGAGGCGGTAATAAGGTGGCAATAAGGCGAGCTACCGCCGATTTGAAACCATTTTTATTTTTTATTTATTCATAGAGATAAATGTTTTTTTGGCAAAAAGGCATGATTGCCCCGCTTAAAAAGCAATAAAAAGGCGATAAAAAATTAACAAAAAAACTAGCCAAGTCGTCATAAATCTGTAAAATACGCAACACCTATCGGGTGCTTAGCTCAGTTGGTAGAGCATCGCCCTTACAAGGCGAGGGTCAGGGGTTCAAGTCCCTTAGCACCCACCAGTTATTGGAGCGGTAGTTCAGCTGGTTAGAATACCTGCCTGTCACGCAGGGGGTCGCGGGTTCGAATCCCGTCCGTTCCGCCAAATACAGCACGTAGTGAAAACTACGTGCTTTTTTTATTTCCGTTGTCTTATAGAAAGTGAGAAATAAGTTGAAATGCAAAAACCAAAATGCAAAAGCTGCAATAAAAAAATCAAATTACTAATTTTTATTCTTTATCCTTTGTTAGGCTATAAATGTAAGCATTGCAAAATTTATCATGGTGTTAGCTTTGGTAGAAGGATTTGGGTATTTCTTTATTATCCTTTCGGTTATATTAATGGAATGTTCCTTGGGCGGGGCTTGAATATTAGCCATGATAAAATAATTAGTTATGTCGCTTATATTTTTTTAGTGATATGTGCTCTGTTGGTTCTCGATTTGCTTTTATATTGGCTAGTGGCATTGTTTAAAAAGTTTTTTCTTGATTATTCAAAGTCAAATTAATGATACGCCTACGACGTGCGCCAGCGCCTGACGGCGGAGTTTGACGAGCGGGGTGAGTTTATTCAGGGGTATTTGTACGAGCCAAGCAGCCCCTACACCACCAATCCATTGGTCAAAATCGACAAAGCAGGGGATAGCTTAAGCTACAGCTATTACCAAAACGACCATCTAGGTACGCCACAGCTACTCACCGACAAATCCGCGAATGTGGTGTGGCAAGGCTTTTATCAAGCTTTCGGTGACATACAAATCACCACCGAGACGGTGAAAAACCCGTTGCGTTTCCTGGGTCACAAAACGACAGGAACACGTTTTGAATCGCGGCGGATTACTGCGTAAGCCAACGCGAGTCCGCAGTGCGCTTTTGCCTTAGCAAGCGCACAAGGATAAAACCCACGGATGGGTTTTATAGATTCACGACGAAGAAATTAACCTTTACCAAAACTACCACAGGGATTATAATCCTAATTTAGGCCGCTATATGCAAACCGACCCGATTGGGTTAGCAGGTGGCATTAATACGTATGGGTATGCAGGGCAAAGTCCGTTGGTGTTTGTGGATGTTTATGGGCTGGAACCATCTTGCCAAGCTTTGGAGAATGCAGGACTGGGGCATTGGTGTGAACCAAAACCAAAACCAAAACCAAAACCCGATCCAGAAGCATGCGAGAAATGCAAAAAAGCCTGTATAGAAATGGATAGTAGTCATTGTGACAGAAATAGGCCTCACCGAGTACGGAGGCCTGTCTTGGGTGAGCAATGGGTTTGTGAGACAGCGCATGGGCTTAACATTAAAGCTTGTCTTAAAGTTTGTGAAGGGACGGATTTTTGCGCTGAACCATGCGAAAATAGTTAACCGAATAATAATTAGATTGTGAATGAAATGAACTATTTAGATGTAGTGAAAATCTTCGTAAGATTAAATCTTATTTATTTGCTTTATAAATTTATCATAGACATAGTTTTAGTTTATCAGGGAATTGGCACTATGCCTGGAATATTAATAGAGCAGGATTCATTAATCATGCACACCTCTGTTTTTTTGCTAGTTTACGCAACAATCTTCTTTTTATTGATGGCCCTTTTTTGGATTTATGGGAGCACAATTACGTGTTTCGGAAGAGCAGATATGGAGGGACGATATGCGCTAACTAATTTAATAATCATAATTTTCTCTTATTTTAATTTATTTTTGTACACACCTGATATACTATCGATAACTTACGCCTACAGAATGGAAACTCTATTAATTAATAGTGAATTTTCTTCGTTATCTGATTACAATTACTCAGTGTTAGAACAAGTTAATTGGCAAAATGTTGTTATGGCATCTTTTTGGTTCTTTGTGATTATTAAAAGTCAGGGGATTATTCGATTGCTCACAAGAAAATAATTACTCATTTGCCGTAGCTTATTCTTAAAATTAAAACATTAGCATCATGGATACTATAAAACCCACGATGGATTTTATCGTATTACGATAGCGAAATCAGTTAGTGATTAATGGGTCATAAACGGACTTGCGCCAAACTACTCACCGACAAATCCGCGAATATCGTCTGGCAAGGCTTTTATCAGGCTTTCGGTGAAGTGCAAATCACCACCGAGACGGTGAAAAATAACCTGCGTTTTCCAGGGCAGGTACACGACGAAGAAATTAACCTTTACCAAAACTATCATCGAGATTATAATCCTAACCTAGGTCGCTACTTGCAAACCGACCCGATTGGGTTAGCAGGTGGCATTAATACGTATGGGTATGCAGGACAAAGTCCACTGATGTTTGTGGATGAATTGGGATTGAAAGGATATTGTAGTTCTCTGGGGGAATGCCCTGAGCCCTCACCGCCACCTATTTGCAATGGAACATGGTATCAATTTGGTAGTAGTTTGCCTTTCAATGTTCTTGGGTTTTGCTTATGCTATTGGGAATGTATTCCTTGTGGCAATGATGTAGGATTCAGAGCGCCAGGGAATGATAATGCGCACCTGCCTTCAGCGGATGCTGTGACAGTCGGTGGTGCTTCAGTAAGTCCTGACGGACCCATTGATACACCTGCTTATTGTAATTGTGCTCGACCTGAAAATGAATTTCCTTGTCCTGAGCCTGATTGTAAAAAAATGAATAAATAATGAAGATACTCATACTGATGACTGTTTTTGTCGGCCTAAATTTTTTGTTAGTCGGAATTGGTAACCGCCCTGCTATAGACAAGAATCTTATTCCGTCTGAAGCCTTAAATTTACACATTATAAATGAACTATCGGCAGTGCAGTATGTTTATCAGCTCCCTGCAGACTACCCTATTGATGAAAAGGCAGTTGAGCTGAAAAACATTTGGTTAAATAGCGGCTATATGCAATGTCGCGGTCACGGTTATAATCAATGGGAAACCTTTTCTGCTTATGACAATCGCCAGCAAAAAAGTGTCGAAATAAATCGTATCATACATTACTTTTACCACCCTATTGAAAAACGGAAGGTCTTTTTTGTTGCGTCGCAAAATCCCGAAGATAGCTATGATATTTTTTATCGGGATATACAAATAAACACAGCGCAGCACAGTATTTTAAAGCTGTTTTTGAAGCTGCAGTGCGACTAGGGAGAAAATAATAAAATGGCTATTCATTTATTTAAGAATAATGTTTCATTAAGCCGAGCAATCTTATTGACCAGCCTTATTGTTTCAAGCCTTTGTATTTTATCTGTGGCATTATTTATCCCAATTGCATCCCAATTGCTATTGGGTAGCAATCCCCCAATTGCAACTCTAGAGCGCGGTTTAGTAGGCTATATCTTAATCTTATTAGTTAGTATTTTTTTGGTGAATTTCACGTTAGGTTATCTCTATTTAGCTTTACTTAAACGATTCAATTTATTGAATTATTGGGCTTCTGGCATTTGTGGCTTGCTCATCGCTTATTTTATGCTAGGTCCTATTTATGTCTATTATTCACATGTTATCATTAATTTTTTATTGCCAATCTATTTCATGCACAGAATCAAAGGGATCAGGGTCGAGTGATTCAAACCAATCCCCCGACTTTGGATAACGAGACGTATTCGTATGACGAGGTGGGTAATCGCTTAAGCGAATTACTGGGCGACAACAATACGGGCAATAATACGAATACTGGGCAGTGGCAATACAACGCCCGTGACCAGCTGATTAACACACCGTTTAATAATTTTCAATACGATACCCGATGCATTCTCAATAGTAATACCAGCCAGTTGGTCGGGACCGCGAGCAATCTCACCACCGATTATGCGTATGACGTGCGTCAGCGACTGGTGAGTGTTACTCGCGGTGGGCAAGAAGGGCAACAATTCGTCCAACAAAATGCTTATGACTTAGAAAATCGCCGTGTTAAGAAAACCGTGCAAAAAGCTGGTAATAGCCAGACCACCTATTACTTCTACACGCACAACGGACTGACGGCGGAGTTTGACGAGCGGGGTGAGTTTATTCAGGGGTATTTGTACGAACCGAGTTCACCGTATACCACCATCCATTGGTCAAAATCGACAAAACAGGGGATAGCTTAAGCTACAGCTATTACCAAAATGACCATCCCCAGCAATAAACAATTTTACACCACAGCTACTCACCGACAAATCCGCGAATGTCGCCCCGTAAATGTTATCTATCAGGGCTTTTATCAGGCACTCGGCAAGCTGTGACAGCAAATTGTATCGGTGGTGACCAACTGGATTTAGTCTGTACACTGACTGACCTGATGATTTTCCTGTGCGTGATTTTTTTGAGCGATCATGACTAATCCACACGCATTCATTATGTTGATAATATTTGAAAATAAGGGCGCGCGCTCTCCCGAGAGCGTTTTGTATAAACTGGGGCGACTCACGCCGATATCTTTTGCGACATCGCTGATTCTTAGACCTCTTGCGGCAATAATATGCTTGAGTGCTGTGGCAATAATTTTAGGGTCGCCATCAGCAAGTGCTTCGTTAATTACTGACAGAATAACCTCATCGTTACGCAATAGTAGCGATGGATCATAGGGTTTTGTTTTAATATTCATCGGGTTGCTCCTTTTGTTTTATGATTTGTTTGGCAGTTTTTATATCTTTTGCTTGCGTGTCTTTATGGCCTCCACAAAGCATTACGATAACCGTACAGTCTTGCACCGTAAAATACAAGCGATAGCCTTTACCGACAAAAATCCGTGCTTCACTGACTTGACCTCCAACCGACTTTACGTCACCAAACTGACCATTTTCAAATCGAATTAGACGAGACGCAATTGCAGACAGTGCTTGCACATCCTTGATTTTGCGCACCCATTGGTCAAATCTTTCAGTGGTTTTTATCGTGTATCTCATCTCCCTATTGTATCCATTGGGATACATCGTGTCAATGCATCAATTGACTGGCTTTTTTATGAATATTCGATGTATTGGGTAATGTTGCCTCAAAGCTAACGAAAAATAAACATTAATTTATTAGGAGGTAGGCTGGATAGCGACTACGACCTACACCACCAATCCATTGGTCAAAACTGATGAAAATCGACAAAGCAGGGGGCGCGAATAATCCCGCCCTAACATACAGCTATTACCAAAACGACCGCTTAGATATCCCTTTATGCTCCTTTTATAACCCTTTGTACTCCTTTGATTCTGCCAATTGTCAGCTTGATGCCTGCGCCGCCTGCGGCTTGCCTAAAACATACAGCCAGATAAAGCCTGCAAGTCCGGCAAACAAAGACGCAAAAAGAATACCCGTTTTTGCTAATAGCAGTAATTCTTCATTTCCTTTAAAACCGAGTTGGGCAACAAAAATCGACATGGTAAATCCGATACCTGCCAATAGGGAAACTCCCGCAATTTGCCCAAGACTCGTATCTTTTGGCAGTATCGCAACACCCATCTTCAGTAACACAAAGCAAACGCCCGTAATACCAATAAATTTGCCAAGCACCAGACCACAAAACACACCCAGAAAAACCGGGTGACTAAACGTCTGTCCAAGCGCTCCAAACTCCATAGGAATACCCGCATTGGCTAAAGCGAAAATCGGAATAACCAAATAGGCCACTGGTATGTGCCAGGCGTGCTCTAATCTTTGCAGTGGTGCTTGCACACTGTGCACACCATTTTCAAGTGTCTGCACAACAGCACGCAACTCATCATTCGTTAGAATGCTCTTGCCAGGCTCATGGTTTTCATCAAAACGCTTCATCAAATCTCTGACATAGTCGCTAAATAGCTGTGGTTTGTATTTAGGAATGGCCGGCACAGACATCGCGCCAAGCACGCCGGCAAGTGTTGCATGAACACCTGAAAGTAGTAATGCATACCATAATAAAACGGCGATGATAAAATAGGGAATTGTTTTTCGTACACCAGCCATGTTAAAGGCTATCAGCACGCCAAATAATGCAAATGCAGCACCTAATGGAACTAACGCTATCGTGTCTGTGTAAAACAATGCGATAACCATAACTGCACCCAAATCATCGACAATGGCTAATGCCACCAAAAACGTAATCAATGCTTTAGGTACACGACTTGCAAGCAAGGCCACGGCGCCAATTGCAAACGCAATATCCGTTGCCATCGGGATGCCCCAGCCAATAGCAGGCTCACCGGATGGATTAATCGCAAAATACACCAATGCCGGCACTACCATGCCGCCTATTGCGGCGCCTATTGGTAACACGGCATTACGCGGGCTTGCCAACTCACCCACTAAAAATTCACGCTTAAGCTCAAGGCCCACAACAAAAAAGAATAACGCCATCAACGCGTCATTAATCCAGTGGTGCAGCGTCATTTTTATCTGCCATTGTCCAAAACCAACAGTGGCATAAGTATGAATAAAATGCTCATAGGCTTCGGCCAATGGTCCGTTTGCAAGTAATAGCGCAATCACGGCCATGCACATTAACAATATACCACTGGTTGTTTGGCGATGAATAAACTCTTCAAACGGGGTAAATATTTTTTTAAAACTTTGCTCCCAAGGGGCATGATAAACGCCGCTTTTGAATTTGAAATTAATTTTTTTCACCATCTGTAACCTAGTTCTGAATTCATCGCTAGAATAAACGACCTACACGATAATATCAACCAACATATCGATTGTTTCTCTATTTAAAGCTGCAAATTTAAGTTTGAAGTACAACGTTTTAGAAACAGGGAAATCAAAGGGGGTAGGTCCCTTTTTTTTGATTCCCCACCGAGGCGGTGAGAAGCTCGTTGCGGTGGTTATGTCCGTACAGGTGTATGACGCATTAGAAGCCCTTAAGCTGTCTTTGTCGCGGCTAGGCACGGTGTATCAGCTAAAAAATAATGACTTTTAGCCGATTTTAACGACTTTTGCCGGCTTTTAGCCACTGTTACCGATTTTTACCGATTTTTCTGTCTTTGTTGTACGTGCGGTGATTAATTGTTAGGTTGACGCTGGCGCTGAATGATACCCATGATTTTATACACCAGCTGTGCGCCGATAAAATCATAAGCATGCAAATTTTCAATCGGCGCAAGTTCAACCACATCAAAGCCAATGATGCGCCGCTGCGCGGCGATGCTGTTGATTAATGCCAGTGCTTGATACCACCCAAAGCCCCCAGCTACCGGGGTGCCCGTTGCCGGCATCACATACGGATCAAAGCCATCGACATCAAAGCTGATAAATACATTTTCAGGGAAATCATCTGGCAGCTCAAATTGATTTATGTTTTTAGGAACTAACACATCCGCATCAATATAACCGACTTGAAATTCCTTGCGCGCTTGCATTTCTTCTTCACAAAACGCACGCACACCAAGTTGATAAAGCGGTACACCCATTTCAACCACGCGCTTCATGACCGAAGCATGGCTATATAAATTGTCTTCATAAGCATGACGTAAATCCGCATGCGCATCAAACTGCACTACGCCAAAATCCGTCATGCCGCCTTTTTTTAAGCCACGAATAACACCGCTACTGATGGTGTGTTCACCGCCTAATATGGCCGGTACCGCACCGACACGCACAATTTGCGCAGTAGCCTCTTCAATGGCATTTAGAACTTGTTCGGTTGGGACTGAGCAATCAATGGCGGGTAAGGTATGGATATGCGCATCACAAGGTCGTGATTTGCCATCGAACACCTCAAGTTGCCACGATGCATTTAAAATGGCGCTTGGCCCTTTCGCCGTGCCGCCGCCATACGATACCGACTCTTCATACGGTACTGGCAGCACATGAAAGAGGGCTTGCTCTTGAGTTGCCTGCGCAATTTCTGAGCCAAGAAAATGTGGGTAGCTTAAAGCGGTATTGGTTGTGCTCATAGAAATACTCTTATGAAAAATACAAATTACGAAAGGCGAGTCTTAAAATCATCATACCCGAATTCACGAATAATCTGAAGGGTGTCCGTATCCGAATTCCAAACGGCAATCGCCGGCAAACGGGTGCCATTAAAAGTAGTGGTTTTAACCATTGTATAATGCGCCATGTCTAAAAACGCCAAGCGTTGACCAATGTGTAATGGCTCGGTAAAACTATAATCGCCAATCACATCACCGGCTAAACAGGTTAAACCGCCCAAACGATAGGTATGCGCGTGTTGATTTGCTTCTCCTGCGTACAAAATATCCGCCCGATAGGGCATTTCAAGCGTATCGGGCATGTGGCAGGTGGCCGACGTATCTAAAATCGCCTGTGGCAGGGCATTATAGGTAATGTCCAGAACTTGCGTCGATAAAATCCCCGTTCCAATGGCCATCGCTTCACCTGGCTCTAAATAAACGTCTAAATTGTATTTGGCCTTGAATTCTTGAACGCGTTTCACTAAGCCCGAAGTGTCATACCCCGGCGCCGTGATATGATGGCCACCACCAAAATTAATCCATTTGATTTTATCAAAATACGGCGCGAATTTTTCTTCCACTACACGTAAAGTACGATCTAAGGGCGCAAATCCTTGCTCACATAACGTATGAAAATGAAGGCCACTTATGCCCTCAAAATCAACCGTTTCTAATTGGGCTAAAGTCATGCCCAAACGCGAACCGGGCGCACACGGATCATAAATCGGCACCGCCCCTTCGGAATGCTCGGGATTGATTCGCAAGCCAAAATCCAAATCAGCGCGTGAGTGCGACAGGCAAAGTGCTTTAAAACGCTGCCACTGGCTCGGTGAATTAAAGACAACATGATTGGCAAAGCCTAAAATATCACGTAAATCCGCCTCACTATACGCCGCCGAAAATACATGCACCTCACCGCCATAGGCCTCCTTACCCAAACGCGCCTCATGCAAACCACTGGCACAAATGCCATGCAAATACTGCGAAGTTAAGGCGCCGAAATGCCACATCGAAAACGCCTTTAACGCCCCCAACACCTTCGCGCCACTTTGCACAGACACATCCTGTAAAATCTGCAAATTACGTACAAGCGCCACCTCATCCACCACAAAACACGGCGATGGCAAACGCGACAAATCAAGTTTCGAAAAATCCGTAAACTGCATCTAATAAGCACTCAAAACAATTGGAAAATAGAGGACTATTTTAACGGTTTAGTGTGAAAAACACGAATGATATTTTTGGGGGTTAGTGCAAAAGCGGTTTCGTCGACTGCGGGTTGTTATTTGGTGGATTTATTTGTAAGATTTATTCGAAGTTATTTATTCGAATTTATTCACGGCTAAATAGAAAATAGCAGAAGAAATCAGAAAAATAGCAGAAAAAAGCAGAATAAATAACGCCAACGCCTATCAAATTGAAATAGATGGTTGGCACACTGGGACGAAATCTAACGAAATTATGTTAGGATAAAGTGCGGTGGTGTTTTCTTGTGGCGTTTTCGATGTGGCGTTTTCTTGTGGTGTTTTGGATACTGACAAATAGTGATAATAAAATGGCGAAAAGGGTAAAGAGAGTGGGTGATGTGACAAATTTCGTAGTACTATTTGTTGCCTTGGGGCTTGCTAAGTGGGCTGGGTTGGCTAAGTGGGCTAAATCAGTTAAATCGGTTAAATCGGTTAAATCGGTTAAGTCGCTAAAGCCGTGGTCAATGACTTTTGTGCGGCAGCTGGGTGTGCTGTCATTGGGCGCGTTGTCATTGGGTGCGCTGTCATTGGGCGCGTTGCCATTAGCGTTTGCTCAGGCGGCACCGCTGACGTTTTCGCTAACGCAATTAACGGATGGAAAAGCCACGCTCGTGACTGAAAAATCATTTCCCAACAAGCACCTATTGATTGCGGTTGGCTTTACAGGCTGTCCTGATATTTGCCCAACGACCTTGCTTGATATAAAAAATATGCTGGCGATTTTGGATGCGGAGTCTGCGTCGCAGGCCGCACAAATTCAGCCGTTGTTTGTCACCATAGATCCAGCACGTGACAGCGTGGACGATGTGAGCCGTTATGCGGCGTATTTTGATTCGCGGATTATTGGATTGCGCGCGCCAGATTGGGATACGCTGGATGCACTGGTGAAACAGTTGCGTGCAACGTATGGCTATCAAGTTGATGGCAAGGCCGTTTATCCACCTGATTTGCCTGAGCATTATACCGTTTACCATAGCACCCATTTCTATTTGTATGGACCCGATAGGCAATTGCTAACTGTTTATCCTTATAATTTAGGGGGCGCTAGATTGGCAGCGCAAATCCAACAAGCAATCCCTGTTTCGCAATGAACGTTGCTGCGTGGTGTAATTTAGTATTTAGGTTAAGTGGGGCATTCATACTGACGGTCGCATCCATCAGTGTGACGCTGGCCCAATCATCGAAAGAACAAGCAGCGCCAGCCCAATCATCGCCAGGGCAAGCAGCGCTGGGTTGTGAAATACCTGCGCCATTTGAGGCGATTACCGAGCCAGATACCTATGCGCGTTATCAATTAACCAATGTTGCCACAGTGGCTGATGTGCCCCAGCTCACAGCAATGATTGCACCAGAAACACAATCTGCAACGGCATCTGCAACACAATCTACAACGGCATCGAAAAATCCCGCCGTCATCTTGCTCAATATGTGGGCGTCTTGGTGTCCATCGTGTCGCGAAGAACTGCCCGAACTGGCCGCCATCGCGTCAGCGTTTTCAGCGGGAATGTCAGCGGGAATGTCAGCGGAGGTTTCAGCGGATATGTCAGGTTATATCATTGCCGCGAATGTCGGTGATACGCCAGCAGTCGTCGCGGAAATTAGCGCGCCGTTGCACGCATCTCTTGCGGTACCAATCGT
The DNA here is from genome assembly GCF_009362845.1 of Ostreibacterium oceani. Classification (NCBI taxonomy): domain Bacteria; kingdom Pseudomonadati; phylum Pseudomonadota; class Gammaproteobacteria; order Cardiobacteriales; family Ostreibacteriaceae; genus Ostreibacterium; species Ostreibacterium oceani. Next base: position 33,496 of record NZ_WHNW01000003.1, read on the forward strand.
TGATAACCCCTCTGTGTTAGCCGATTTAGATTTGGCTGGACTGCCCGCAACGCTAGTCTGGCAAACGCGTCAAGGCAAAATTTATTTGGGAATGGGGCGATTGCCCGAGCCTGCGTTACTCAAAGCTTGGTTGGTTTGTTTGGCATCACAGGAATAATCGTAAGTAAAGCGTAAACGAAAATTAAACGAGAATTAAACGGAGCGGCGCACGCATGATAGATAAATGCAATAGAGGTAGATGTAATGGATTTGTAATCAATGGATTATGGCTTGATAAATCGGGGTTTAATAGATTTGGGTGGGCAGTCAAATTATCGCTGGCTCTGATACTGCAGGTAGGCGCTTTTTCTGGCTTGCACGCGCAGGAACACTCAGAATCACAACGGGCGACTAAGCAAAGTGCGATTAAGCAACGTGCGATTCACCTCAGCGGTTGCATTATTCAAGCCCCTATCCCCGGTGCTAAAGCAACGGGTGCGTATGTGACGATTAATTATCAAGGGTCGGCAACGATTGCCTTAGTGGGTGCAGCATTTGCTGACTTGGCCGCGCGGGTGGAAATCCACGAAATGACCATGAAAAATGGCACCATGTCGATGCAGGCGATAGACAAACTGACCTTAAATAGCGGCGATACGCAGCTTAAAAAGGGCGGGTATCATGTGATGATAATGGGGCTGCAACAGGAATTGCTACCAAATGAAACCTATACCATGACGTTGATGTTTGACCAGCATCCGCCCGCAACTTGCGAAGCGGTGGTTAAATCGGTTGCAGATATACATTAGTTGGGGGCAGCATAGAGTGGCACATAGGCTGATAAAACAATTGCAAGATTATCGTTATTATGCGCTGGGATTGTTGGTTTTGGGCTTGTTTGGTCTGGCGTTTTATGCGCAAAAAACATGGCTGCCAACGCAGCTGCGTGAAGTACAGGCAAGCCTTAATCTGCCAACGCGTTATGCCTTTATTGCTGATTTAGATGCCCCACAGCTGGCGGTTTATGATACCTACGAAGATAAACTGACCGAAATAATTGCGCTCAAGGCGCCTGCTCAGCTAATCAGTGTGAGCCGCATTGGTGGCGTGCTTGCCTACGGCGAACGAAATCGCCGCGTCATTTATGTGCTTGATTTAAGCTCGCGCCAGCAACAAGCCATTGATTTAGAAAACGGTGTCACAGCACTCAGTATGCATAGCGGCGGTCGCTGGATTGCCTACAGTACCGCCAATGCGGTGGTTATTTATGACCGCAATCAACAAAGCCGCCAGCGTATCGCGATTAGTGGCGAAGTGGGCTTGACTTACAGCGCCGATGGGCAGTATTTGTTTGTCGCGGAAATGGCGCAGGGCATTGTCCACCAAGTCAGACTTAATCAAGCGACGTCTCGTTCGTTTAGCGTCAATCAACCGATTTCTGCTGTGAGTGTATCGCCGATAACGCAGGCGGTTTATTTTACCAGTGATACACACTTATACCGCTATGACAGCCACGGTAATGATGGTGACGATGGTAGCGATGGTGGCGATGAGCAAGCGCTCAATCAGTTGCCAATATCAGCCCAGCGCCATCGTCCGTATCTAAGCAGTGATGGACGTAATTTATTTGTCTTCGATAGCATGGCTGATAGCATGGGTCAATCAATCGGGCAATCAATCGCCTGGGTTGATCCGCATACATTGGTTGTCAAGCAACGCATACCCTTCACACAAACCGCTACCCAGTCTCCCGCTCAAACCCCTGAGCGTATCAACGAAATGCACACAGGCTGGTTAGCGCAAGTCTTGGTTATGAATGTGGGCAATCAATTGATTAGCGTTGATTTTGTTAATGCACCTGATCGTATTCAGCAAACACCACTCGGCGCACCAATTCACCGCGCGATTGTATTAGCAGACAGTAAAACGTATTTGGCAACCATACCAGATGCCCAGATGCTGCTGCGCTTTGATTTGCGCACGCAGACGTTGCAACCGATGATGGCATTGCCGTTAGAACGCCCAGGGGCTATCGTCATGGGTGAGACCAATACGCTGTGTCATTGATGGATTACTGTTGGCGGCTGCGATTGAAGGGCTACGATTGAGGGGCTGCGTTAACGCGTTTGAATGGTTGATATTTTTAGTGTTGGCAGTAGGCGTTGTTTGACTGCGCGTCTGGTGTAATAGCCAGTGGCGCAGGCGCTAGTCAACGCCACCAAAAACCCCCAGCCTTCGCCAACCCAAACGCTACTGAATATACCAATTAGAAACGCAAGTAGCGGTGCACCTAGCATCAATCCGATGCTATTTAACAACAGATAACGTGGGAATTGAATGCTCAGTTGCTGGTTAATCTGATAACCTGCGTTAGGCACGGCAATCGGTTGGTTGCCATATAGCCATTGATAAAGAGAAAATGATTGGCATCCTTTGCCCTGCTGGCATTGCTCGCATTGTTGTTGGCGACTGTCTGTTAAGAGTAGGTGGGCGCTATTGCCAGTAATCGCCGTGACGGTAGCCTGTAGCATGGGGTTAGTAACTTGAGGTTAGTAGTTTGAAGTTAGTAGTTTGAAGTTAGTAGTTTGAAGTTAGTAGCGAAATTGAATGTTCGAGGTATTATAACGCTTGATGATGCCTTGGGATTTGTCTTTGCTTTTTTGCAGATGGGTTTTGGCACGGGGATAATCGCCTTGTTGCATGGCGGCTTCAGCGTTGGATAGTGAGGTTTTAGCGGCGTCGAAGTCGATTTCATCCGTGGGGGTTTTGACGTATTGCGCCGCACTTTGTAGGATTTGCTTAGTATCACTCATTGCTTGGTAAGGTACCGTTGTTGCACAAGCAGATAATCCAAGTATGGTTAGCATCAATAGACAGACGGTAAAGGTGCGGTATAATGGCTTCATAGAATAACAAACTAAAAAAAACAATGACCGCCATAGTATATCACAATCCGCGCTGTTCGAAATCCCGACAAACGATTCAAATGTTGACCGAGCAGGGTATTCCCTACGACTGTGTGTTGTACTTAGACGACGGGCTGTCACTGGCTACGTTGCAATCGTTATTGGTGGCGCTGGGTTTTACCTCAGTCCGCGATATGATGCGCAGCAAAGAGCCGCTTTACAAAGCGCTAGGGCTAGATAACGAAGGCGATGAAGCGGTTTTGTTACAAGCATTGGTAAATCACCCCAAATTATTAGAAAGACCGATTGTCGTGTATGATAACCGTGCACAAATCGGTCGGCCGCCCGAAGCGGTCATGCGTTTATTTTCAATCTAGGTTAGCGATGACAAGACAAACTAAATCACCCCAAAAAAACAAACAAAAATCGCAAAAAAAGCAAAAAAAATCAACAGACAAATCTGCGCCTGGCATGTGGTCGTTGGGTTTTTATCGGTTTTTAGCGCTGATTAGCTTATGTCTGTTGCTGGTGTGCTTTTTTATCTACGGTGTGACGCGCGCGCCTGAGCAGCGAACGCTAGCCCTACTCATCTTTGCCTTGCCATTGGCGTTGCCGATTCGTGGCACGTTATTGGGGCGGGCGTATACCTTTGGCTATGGGTCGCTGATGGCGAGTGTGTATTTTTTGTTGGCATCGAGTTTGTATATATTTCATCTCGATTGGGCGCGGTATGTGATGTTGGTGGCGGCAACGGCGGCCTTGTTATGGTTTTTTGCCTGTTTAGTCCATAATAAAAAAATCAAAACAGCACGCCGCCAATCAAGTAAATAACGGCCAAATAACGGCCAAATAACAGGCGATACGATTTCTATTTCACGGTTTTTATTTTACGGTTTTTATTTTTGTTAATACAGCGCTATGTCAACTAAACCGAAGCGTACCAAGGCGATGATTGAAGTCGCCGCTCAGGTAGCGCCGCCGACGGATACGCAGCTTGCGTTTGATGCAGGGGCGGTGACAACCGTTGATGTGCCAAAGCTTTCGGCGTTGTTGCAAAAAATCCATCACCGAACGAATAAAAAACAACCGACCGATCAGCTGATAGCACAGTTTTCTCGGCAATTACAGCAATCGCAACAGCGCGTGCAGAAAAACCGTAGCGTCTTACCAACGCCGCAAAAAGCAGACGATTTGCCCGTTACGCAACGTTGGGATGAGATTGCAACGACAATTGCTAACAACCAAGTCACGATTGTGTGTGGACACACGGGCTCGGGCAAGACAACCAAGTTGCCGCAGATATGTTTGGCTGTTGGATTAGGTGCGCGCGGGAAAATCGCGCATACACAACCACGGCGTTTGGCCGCGCGTTCGGTCTCTGCGCGTATTGCCGAAGAGCTTAATGTGCCATTGGGCGATGCCGTCGGTTACAAAGTACGGTTCGATGAAAAGCGATCAAGTCGAACTCAAGTGCTATTGCAAACGGACGGCATGTTACTGGCTGAAATTCAACAAGACAAAACCCTCAGCTGTTACGAAGTCATTATTGTTGATGAAGCCCATGAGCGTAGCCTCAATATTGATTTTTTATTGGGTTTTTTAAAGCAATTATTGCCCAAACGCCCTGATTTGAAGGTTATCATCACCTCAGCGACGATAGACCCAAAGCGATTCGCTACCCACTTTAATCAAGCCCCGATTGTGATGGTTGAGGGCAAGGCTTACCCAGTAGAGACGTGCTATATGCCGCCGTCTGAACAAGCCGCTGGTGAGCTTAGCGAAGCCGTTTGTCAAGCAATCACTGCGATTGATGAAATACAGTATGGGGATACGTTGGTGTTTTTGCCAACCGAACGCGATATTCGTGATACCGCAGACGCATTGGCTAAGTTGCGCCTTAAAAATACGCAAGTGCTATCGCTGTTTTCACGGCAAAGCCCTGCCGAACAAAATGCGATTTTTCATCCAAAATCTAAACGCCGTATTATTTTAGCGACTAACGTCGCGGAGACGTCCGTCACAGTACCGAGAATTATTAATGTGATCGACACGGGCTTGGCGCGAATGTCGCGGTATTCACACCGCAGCAAAATTCAGCGATTACCGATAGAGCCAATTTCTCAGGCCTCTGCTGACCAGCGCAAAGGCCGCTGTGGACGCATCGCGCCGGGTGTGTGTCTGCGGTTGTATGACGAAGCGGATTTTAATCAGCGCCCACCGTTTACAGATCCTGAAATTAAACGCACGTCTTTGGCATCCGTCATTTTGCAAATGACCGCGCTAGGGCTGGGCGATATTCGCCATTTTCCGTTTGTCGAACCGCCCGAACATAAAATGATTCGCGATGGTTATAAATTGCTGCATGAATTAACCGCGGTTGATCAGGCGCACCAGATTACGGATTGTGGTAAGCAAATGGCAAAACTGTCAATCGATCCACGTTTTGCGAGGGTATTGCTCTATGCCAAACAGCATGCGGCACTAGCCGAATGCTTGCCGATTATCGGCGGGCTTGCGGTTGGCGATATTAAGTTACGGCCGATGGGCGAAGAGGCCCAAGCCGATCAAATACACCGCTATCTCACGCATAACCAGTCTGATTTTTTGTTTTTTGTCAGTGTGTTTAATACCCTTTACCCCATTTATCAGCAATCTAAAAACAAAGCGCGTCAATGGATGAAAAAACATTATTTGTCGGTGGTACGTTGCCGCGAGTGGTTATCGCTTTGCGAACAATTGGCCAGTGATTTGGATTATCAAATAACGCTAACAAACCCCACCGAAAACAAAGAAGCGCACCCCGTTGCGCACCCCGTTGAAATGGATATGGGGCAATATCGCGCCACGCACAGCGCGTTATTAACGGGGTTTTTAGACCATTTAGGCAGCTACCAAACCGAAACGCAACAGTATCTAGGCGCACGCAATAAACAGTTTGCCATTTTTCCAGGCTCGCGCTTGTTTAAAAAACGCTACCCACAAATTATGGCCGCTGAAATTGTTGAAAGCAGCCGTGTTTATGCGCGTCAAGTCGCTAAAATTGACTTTGCTTGGGCAGCGCCGCTGGCTAAACACCTAACCAAATCTCAAGTCGCTGATCCGTATTGGCGCAAAAAACAGGGTAATGTCATGGCAAAAAAAACCATATTGCTTTATGGTTTGCCGTTGGTAAAAGACCTGTTGGTGGCTTATGGACGCACGCATCCAGAGGCGGCGCGGGATATTTTTATTCGTCATGCACTGGTGGAAAACGCAATCAATACACGCGTTCCTGCGATTCAAGCAAACCGTGACACCTATGACAAATTACTCGCATTAGAGGACAAGTCGCGTAGCCGTGATATTGTGATTGATGAGTCGCAATTTGCGGCGCTGTATGAAGCGGTTATCCCAGCGGAGGTTTATGCAACTTCAGGGTTGGAGGCGTGGTATTCACAATTGCCTGATAAACACCGTTTGGTGTTTCCTGAGCGTGATTTTCGTTTGACACAAGCGCAGCCAATTGCTGAGCAAGCCTACCCCAATACCTTGTCAATTCGTGGGCAACGGCTAAAATTAACGTATGAATTTAGCCCAGGCAGCGAACGCGATGGCGTAACAATCGCGTTACCGTTAGCGAGTTTAAATAGTTTTTCAAGCCATGACTTTGATTATTTAGTTCCTGCTATGCTTGCTGAGAAAGTCACCGCATTAATCAAAAGCCTACCCAAACAATACCGTCGCCAATTCGTGCCAGTGAACCCGTTCGTTGAGCGTATTTTGCAGGCGCTTGAGACACTCGCGCCGATGGAATGCCCACCGATGGAACGCCCGCCGATGGAACGCCCGCCGATAATTGAATTCATCATGGCGCAATTAAGCCAATTGACCTCGATTCAATTACAGCCATCACTTTTTGCCTTGGATAAACTCGCGCCGCATCATTTTATGAATATTGCCATCGTGGATAAACAGGGTAATGTGATTGAAGAAAGCCGAAATTTCAACGAATTACAGACACGTTATCAACAAAAGGCGAGTGCGGATTTTAAAGCACGAAGTGCGTCCGTGTTTACCGAAATATTTACCCAAACTTTCCCCAGTCAAATCCCTACAACCTATGCGCTGAATGAAAAAAAAGTCGTGGCGTATCCTGCTTTGATTGAGACGGAAGCAGGGTTTAAGATTCAGCTGATTGATAATGAGCAAATGGCCGAAACAGCGCACGAACAAGGCGTAAAAGCGTTCTTAAAAAAGCAATTAAACAAAGAGATTGTGTATCTGAAAAAACGGGTTTTTAACGATACCCAGCTGGCGCTTGGTTATCGGGCGGTGGGTGAGGGGGCTACCCTGACCGAAGACATGGTTAATGCACTGCTCGGGCAATATTTATCGGCGCAAAATTTGCCGCGTAATCGCCGTGATTTTGATTCGCTACAAACCCATATTTCAGCGAATTTAGTAGCTGATGCCTCACGCTTGTTAGCAACCGTTCAAGGCATTATCCACGCTTACCAAACTGCGCTCGGTGAGTTAAATCAGGATTTGGTCTGTTATGATCCGGTCAAGACACAACTGGCGCGTTTGGTTTTCCCTGGGTTTATTGCGGCGACAGCGCCGACACGATTGCCCGATATAGCGCGCTATGTCAAAGGCGCGGTGGTCAGGCTAAATAAATGTCGGCTTGACCCGCGTCGAGATAACGCATGGCAGCAGCGGCTTGACCCGTATTTGTCGCGACTTGCAGCGCAGTTAAGCGACAATCGAATTGCGCAAACATTGCCGCCTGCGGTGCAAGATTTTGCCTACTTAATCGAAGAATTTCGGTTGTCACTTTTTGCCCAAGGTGATGTGCCAGTAGTCGGTAAAGTCAGTGAAAAACGGCTAACACAATCCCAAGCTCAGCTAGACAAGCCATGATGTGTGGTAAACCATTAAGTGCAGAGCGACACCAAGCGGTTATCTACAAGTCAGATAGAAACAAAGCAAGAGGCGCTATTGTCTACAGAGCATAAACCCAAATTGACACGACCGACGAAAAAGCAATGGTTTTGGGCATTGTTCGGTCTATTAGGTTTGGGTTTTTGTTTTTTGGTGGTGTGGCCTGAGTATTGGTTTGCTTTGTTGATTTTGTTTAAAAGCGTGATTAAGAAACTGGTCTTTGGTGTATGGCATAAACTACTGACGTTTTTTTTGAGTTTGTCGGCGGCAAAAGCCATGAATCTTGCGGTGAAACGCTTTGTCATCGATCATATTGTGACGAAAAATATGCGCCACTTTATTCGCCCAGTGATGGTACCAATAAGGCGGATTTGGCGTCACTGGAAAAAGAAAACACTATTGTGGTTGCCAGCGCCTTTAATCACTTCGTTGGTTGCTTTTTGGCTGGGAATTGACAAAGTGCTCGCGATACTTTTACAAAAAAGCTTGATTATTGCCTTTTTCAAATGGCTTTGGACGTTGCCGTTTTTGCTGTGGCGTTTTATCAATGGGCGCTTTATCCGCCCCGTATTGGAGTTAATCGCAGTCAACTGGCTATTCAATCGGGTGTTGAAAAGGTTTCCCAGATTGATTGCTTTTTTTCAGCCCGTTACGGCTGCTTTGCTTCGGTTTTTTGGCGTTATAGACGAGCGAATTCAAAAGCCTACGCAAAAAATTCTAGATAAGAGTGGGCAAAAAGTCGGTGAGCGATTGCATACCATCGCTGATAAAATAGAGCAACGAGCGAAAAAAAGTGTGAAAAAAATGGTAGATACTGATAATAACAGCTCGTCAAATGACCGTTGAAAAAATAAGCGACTAAGGCACGTTTTTACGTATCCTAGTCGCTTTTTTCTTGGCAGCTACTCCTTGGCAGCTTAGCCAATTAGCTCCGCTGAACGGCAGTGTTATAATTTTGCTGGTATGTCTTGACTAAAAACCATTTCTCCGTTTAAGTCTTTTAAATTCACGGTCATGGTTTTTGATTTGTTATCTATATTGACTTCCCCAAAAAATTGTAACCCTGCGTAGGGGGACAAATTTGATTGTCCTTTGGGTGGTGCTTTTTCAAATATAGTTTGTATGCCGAATGTAGCGTCTTTGCTATTTGGGCCAAAAGAACCCGCATTTAATGGACCAGCGACGAACTCCCAAAAACCATTAAAATTTTTACTGGCTGCTTTCATTGGTTCGTAATAATGGGCAGCCGCATAATGCACGTCCGCTGTAAGCCACACGACATTTTCAACTTGATTGTTTTTTAGTTCTGAAAAAAGTTTTTCAAATTCAAGCTCTCTACCAAGGGCAACCCCATCATTATTATTGGCAACCGCTTCCCAACGCTGTGGCGGATTATTGTCATAATCATCACTGACATTTAGCCCAATAGGCATGTCAGAAGCAATGACTTTCCAAACGGCGTCTGAGTTGTTCAGGCTGTCACTTAGCCAAGACAGCTGCTTTTGCCCTAATAAGGCGGTCTCAGGGCTTGAAGTTTTTTGCAAGTTGTTTGTATTCGGTCCACGATAGCTGCGCATATCAATGACAAAAACATCCAGTAATGGTCCATAGCTAATTTTTCGATATACGCGACTAGGTTCTCCCGAGCTATTGGGTCGCTTAGGGCTATACTCATGGAATGCTGCGGCCGCTCTCGCGGTTAATAAAGGAACGTCTTTGACTTGGTAACGTGTATCATTGCTTAGGTCTTTTGCATCAGACCAGTTATTAACCACTTCATGGTCATCCCATTGCCAAATTTGTGGTACTTCTGCATTGAATGCTTGCACATTTTTATCCATTAAATTGTATTGATAACGCCCTCTAAACTCATCGAGGCTTTCAGCTACTTTATCAACGCCATGTGCGACTAGATTGGTCCAGGTTTTTCCTTCTTCTGCTTCTTTTTCTAAAGCAATTGGCCCATCAGCATAAATAATATCGCCACTGTGTATAAAAAAATGTGGTTCTGTTCGTCGCATGGCATCATAGATTTTCATGCCGCCAAATTCTTCGTTAATACCATAGCCTTGACCGGCTGTATCACCACCCCAGACAAAGCGAATATTTGTTTGGTCATCCAGGGTGTCAAATTCGCCTGTGACGACATTGCTTTTTGCACGGTCATTGGTCAGGCCTTCGTACCAAACCTTAACGTATACTTTTTTTCCTAGGGGTAGGTCAGAGATTTCTTTTTTTGTGGTGAAATCATTTTTTGATAGTGCAAAAGGACCGCTAACCAAGGTAGCATTTGTAAATTCTTTGTTATCCGCGTACTCAATCATCATTTTGGCAGGGCTGTCTGACCGACTCCACACCATTACACTATCATGCTGTAAATCACCAAATTGAATCCCATGTTCAATATTAGGGGCGTTTTGTGCGTAACTCGGTGTTAATATGCATAGCCCAATTGGGATAAAAAGGCGAACTAAATGTTGTTGTTTTAAATTGATTTTCATGGCGTTCTCTCCGAGAGTTGTTTGGAATTTTAGTATGTCTGATGAACGTGACAGTAAGTTGACGGTTTTGTTTAACTTTTATGTCAAATTGGGTGGCGCTCTCTATATAAATGGTTTAACATAATTGCTAATATAAAAAAGACGAGCTTGGTACCGTATCGGTTATAAGATATTTTCTTAAATAAATATTAAAATTAATGTATTAGCCAATAAGTCGGCGTCTACATCTACACCTAAGCGAGGAAAGATATGCAAACAAATTTTGTGAGTCCAAATGAAATCCGCGCGCAATTCGCGCGGGCGATGTCGGTGATGTATAGCCAAGAAGTCCCTGCGTATTCGACGTTGGTGACGATGGTCAAATCCATTAATGATGAGGTATTGAAACACGATGACGTGCTACGGCAACAGCTGACGAACGCTGATAATTTGGCGAGAATTTCCGAAGAGCGTCACGGTGCAATTCGCTTAGGGACAGAAAAAGAGCTATTTAATATCAGGCGCTTATTTGCAGTGATGGGAATGCAACCTGTCAGTTATTATGACTTGTCGGTGGCGGGTATCCCTGTGCATTCGACTGCATTTCGGCCAGTTTCTCGCGCCGATTTGGCAGCCAATCCATTTCGTGTCTTTACCTCATTATTGCGGCTAGAATTAGTCGAGGATAATGCGCTACGCGAAGCCGCTAATGCGATGTTAGCGAAGCGTGAGATTTTCACCCCTGAGGCATTGCAATTAATCGAGTCATTTGAGCAGCGTGGTGGATTAACAGCGGCTGAAGCCGATGCGTTTATTGCGGCGGCTTTAGAGACTTTTCGTTGGCATCAGAATGCAACGGTCACGACAGCGCTTTACGAGCAATTGCACGAGACGCATCGATTGGTTGCTGACGTGGTTTCATTCAAAGGGCCGCATATTAACCACTTAACGCCGCGCACATTAGATATTGATTTGGCGCACCGACAAATGGCTGCGCACGGTATGCAAGCAAAAGCCACTATCGAAGGGCCGCCCCGTCGCCAATGCCCGATTTTGCTACGACAAACTTCGTTTAAAGCCATCGAAGAAGCCGTTAATTTTGCCGATGATAAGGGGCATTATGTGGCAGGGGCGCATACCGCACGGTTTGGCGAGATTGAGCAACGTGGCATCGCCCTGACACCCAAAGGACGCGCGCTGTACGACCAATTAATCCATCAAACGCGCGAATTGGCAAGCCAAGCCGCAGATTTGACTTATGAGGCGGCATTAGAACAGGTCTTTGTCGATTTCCCTGATGATTATTTGACGCTGCACAATGACGGGTTGGCATACTTTGAATACCATCGAGCTGCTGTTGCGATTGATGCGGCTGTGACAAAAGAAACGTTGCCACAGCAATTAGAAAATGGTCAAGTCGAGCTGGTGCCCATTACTTACGAAGACTTTTTGCCCGTGTCAGCCGCAGGCATTTTTCAGTCTAATTTAGGGCATGAATCGGCACAAAACTTTAGTGCTCAGGGTAACCAAGCGGTATTTGAGTCGGCGTTGGGGTGTCATGTGCTAGACGAATTCGCCTTGTATGCAGACATGTCTGAAGCCTCATTAAACCGATTGCTGTTACGAAGCTGAATTGCCCGTGTCTTGCAGTGCATGCATTAATCGCGTTGCGAGGGCATTGCTCACGGCGCTCGTGTCTAGCTGATGATGGCTAAAAGTCGTGTAATGACGTAATTGTGTGACTTGCATGCCGTGGTAGCCACAGGGGTTGATTTGCTGAAATGGCGATAAATCCATATCGACATTGAGGGCGAGTCCGTGGTAAGTACGCCCGTTTTTAACGCGCAGCCCAAGCGATGCAATCTTTTGTGGGGTTTCTTGGTGGTCGATATAAACCCCTGGTGCGTCAGATTTGGCATAGCCTGTGATATCGAATTCGGCAAGGTATTCAATGGTGCTGTTTTCAATTAGGCTGACGAGTTGACGGATGCCAATACTGGCGCGTTTGATATCAATGAGTAAATAAATAACCGATTGCCCAGGACCATGATAGGTGATTTGTCCGCCACGGTCGCTTTGTACGACAGGGATGGATTGCTGGGTGACCAATAAATGCTCGGGTTTGCCCGCTTGCCCTTGGGTAAAGACGGGAAAGTGTTCGGTTAACCAAATTTCATCGGGTGTGTCGGGCTCTCGTGCGAGCGTAAATTCACGCATGGCGTTTAGCGTGTCAACGTATTCGGTTAAGCCTAAATCGCGAATGCGTATCATGTGGTTCGCTTAATAGTTAATGGTTGTTAGTGATTGTTGATGATTGTTGACGGCTGTTGTTGTGCTTTGTGAGCAAAGACGATAATCACTGTCAGATTTTGTGGTAACGTCACCACCGCTACAGTGCCATGGTGACGTGTTCGCAATCTGTCAAATCCATATAAATGGCATCGAGCTGTTGCTGGCTTTGCGCTACCACGGTAATGGTGATGGCACAATAATTACCGCCTTTGCTCGGTTGTTCTCGCCATTCGATAATATGAATCGTCTCAACGTGCAACTCGATAATTTGCGTGACCGCGTTTTTAAACCTGTCGTGGTGCTCGCCAAATGCTTTTATCGGAAAATGCGTTGGGAACTCAATCAGTGGTTTTTCACTTGTGGACTGATTTACGGGCTGATTCATGGGGATATTTATAGCGATTTAATAGCGATTAATATCGACTTAGTAGCGATAATGCGATGGTTTATAAGGGCCGTTAACGTCCACGTCAATATAGGCGGCTTGTTCGGCGGTTAGTTGAGTCAGCGTTGCACCCACGCGTCCCAAGTGTAGTTTGGCGACTTTTTCATCGAGGTGCTTAGGCAAGACGTAGACTTGGTTTTGATACTGGTCATGGTTGGCAAATAACTCAATTTGCGCGAGGACTTGGTTGCTAAATGAATTCGACATAACAAAGCTAGGATGCCCCGTGCCGCAGCCTAAGTTGATTAGACGACCTTCTGCTAGTAAAATCAGCCGTTTGCCATCAGGGAAAATAACATGATCGACTTGCGGTTTGATATTGTCCCACGGGTATTGACGCAAAGCAGTCACATCAATTTCGTTATCAAAGTGTCCAATGTTGCAGACAATCGCTTGGTGCTTCATTTGCTTCATGTGTTCGTGCGTAATGACATGGTAGTTGCCTGTTGCTGTGACAAAAATATCAGCTTGGCTTGCGACATCATCCATAGTGACCACACGATACCCTTCCATAGCGGCTTGCAGTGCGCAAATCGGATCGATTTCGGTTACCCAGACCGTTGCGCCTAACCCGCGTAACGACTGTGCGGAGCCTTTGCCGACATCACCATAGCCACAAACGACTGCGATTTTACCGGCAATCATGACATCAGTAGCGCGCTTAATTCCATCGACTAAGGACTCGCGGCAGCCGTATAAGTTGTCAAATTTGGATTTAGTGACCGAATCATTGACGTTAAATGCAGGGAAGGGCAGTGTGCCGTTGCGTTGCATTTGGTAGAGGCGATTAACGCCTGTTGTGGTCTCTTCAGTGACGCCCAAAATCGAATCTAAATGGCGCTGATAAAATCCAGGGTCAATCGCGAGCTGATTGGCGATGGCTTTGAATAAACTGCTTTCTTCTTCGTTGCTGGGGTTTTGTATGAGTTGCGCGTCATTGGCGGCTTTTGCCCCTAGCATTAACAATAGTGTCGCATCACCGCCATCGTCTAGAATCATATTGGTGGTTGCGCCATCTTGCCAGTTGAAAATTTGGTGGGTGTATTCCCAGTACTCATCGAGTGTTTCGCCCTTGTACGCAAACACAGGGATGTTTTGGTCTGCAATCGCGGCAGCGGCGTGGTCTTGGGTAGAAAAGACATTGCACGATGCCCAGCGCACTTCAGCGCCTAGTGCGACTAACGTCTCAATCAGCACCGCCGTTTGAATCGTCATATGCAACGAGCCTGAAATTCGTGCGCCTGCGAGTGGTTTTTGCGCTTGGTATTCTTCGGTGATGGCCATCAGTCCTGGCATTTCTGTCCGCGCAATGGCGATTTCTTTGTGCCCCCAGTCGGCTAAGTTAATGTCTTTGATGAGATAAGGGGTGTCTGTGTGATTATTCATTAGTGTGCTCATGGTTATCTTTAGTCATTACAATTAATTGGGTGGTGAGTTGCTAGCCCGATAAAAGGAAATGCCAAAGAATTGAATTTTTGTTGGGTATCTACCCATGCTATTATAGCGGTTTTATAACGCTTTTAAAGGAAAAATCATGCAAAACGGTCAGGGTGTTTGGCTAATCGGGGTTAGTTTACTGGTTTTGGTGATGGTTTTGGTGCTGCTTAATCGATTTTTAGCCAGCCAAACGAATACGACCATTCGTCGTTATAGCGCTTGGTATTACGGTGGCGTTATTTTTGTGGGTTTGGCGTTTATTTTTGCTTTTTTACCGATTGCAGGTGAGGCCAAAAATAGCGTGTTTAGTTTAATTGCGCTATTAGTGACCGCAGTCATTGCTATTTCTTCTACTACGTTTGCATCAAATATGATGGCGGGGTTTATGCTGCGCGTCATAAAAAATTTCAAACCAGGGGATTTTATTGAGATTGGCGAGCATTTTGGTCGTGTTTCGGACATGGGGTTGCTGCATACTGAAATTCAAACACGAGACAGAAGCCTGACAACGCTACCGAACCTATTTGTTATTACGCATCCGTTGACCGTTATCCCTAGCGATAAAGCCATTGTTTCAGCAACGGTTTCTATTGGTTATGATGTGTCGCATCACCAAGTCTGTCAAATTTTGGAAGCCGCTGCCGCCAAAACAGGATTACTCGATGCGTTTTCGCAGGTTATTGATTTGGGAGATTTTTCTGTGAACTACCGCGTGGCAGGTTTTTTGGGTAATCCTAAGCTATTACTGGGCGCGCGGTCTAACCTGCGCAAACAAATAATCGACTCGTTGCACGAGGGTGGTGTTGAAATTGTCTCTCCAACCTTTATGAATCAACGTCAATACCGCAGCGATGAGATGTTTATGGCTGAGGTTAAAGCCTACCAACGATATCAAAATAACAAAAGCAAAGAGGCTGATGTGTTTGATAAAGCAGAAGAAGCCGAAGCTGTGCAGGCGCTAAAAGAAAAGCTGCATGCTATT
Organism: Ostreibacterium oceani; assembly: GCF_009362845.1. Taxonomy (NCBI): domain Bacteria; kingdom Pseudomonadati; phylum Pseudomonadota; class Gammaproteobacteria; order Cardiobacteriales; family Ostreibacteriaceae; genus Ostreibacterium; species Ostreibacterium oceani. The sequence goes on from NZ_WHNW01000003.1 coordinate 48,937, forward strand.
GATGCTGCGCTAAAAAACGCAAAAGACGAAGCACAAACAGCCGCAACCACTGAGCATTTAGAAGCCCAGCGAACCAATACAATCAGCCAAATCGAGTTAATGGAAGAAAAAACCAAGCAAGAAAGTTAACTGAAAATCTAAGTTAGTCAGTGTGCTGTGAAACGATAATTAAAAGTTAAGCGCATGAAAAATATAAACATACATAGGAATATTATCCTGAGTTTAATAATTAGCCGAACTGTTGTTGTCCTTTCTCCACCGATTTTAGGTGCTCATATGATGTATGAGTATAATATTTCATATATGAATTTTTTTATGAATTGGATGAGAGCTGATGCAGTGACTACTGGTTTTGTTCTTCTTTTCTCTGTTATTTTCTTTATTACGATGAAAAGACAAAGGGTTTTGTTTTTTGTTGCGTTGGCAAATGTTATCTTGTGGTTTATTTTATATTTCGTTTGGTGGGATGTAAACTTACATGACCTTATAAATACAGTCACTTTAAATGTAAAAGAGATGCATGTTGGTCTTTTAGGCGTTTATATTTTAGCTATCGATTTGCTTTTATTAATATTGGCTACAATTGTAATAGTTGTTGAATCTATTAGTGGTGGAGGTTCACTTTGACAAAGCCCCCTAAGTTATTTGTTAAAATAATTATTTTATTTATTATTGCTTTAGTAATATTGCCTGTCTTGGGTTTTTTATTATGGACTTTACAACCTTACTATAGAAATACGGTTGGTATAATCAATTCAAATTATTTAATTCATACAAGTTGGGACGGAGAAGTTGGAATCTATAAGTACAATGATTGTAAAAACTCGATGCCATCTATTTTAAATGTTGAGTTTAATAGTTCCTACATTGCGACAATAGACAATCATTACTTATTTGTTCAAAATAACTATGTGCATCGTCCTGAAAATAAGCAAGAATATAGCACTCCAGGTTATTTCATTTTTGATTTAAAATTATCACAATTTAAAAAAGTAAGCTTAAATGATTTTAAAGATGAAATTTATAAGGTCGAGAATTTAGGGGAAAAAGTTAGGTTTCAGAAGCCTAAAAAATTCCTCTCAGTTACACAACATCAATTTTCGAAAATGGATAATATCGAACTTTGTTTATGAAATTTTCTGCTGGCGTATTGACACAGGCGACGACGTTTTACGATGCGGCAGGTGCTGAGTTATTTAGCCACTCGGTGGGTTATGGTTATACGCCTGCGTATCGCTTGATTCAAGCCAATCATCCGACACTGGATAACGAGACGTATTCGTATGACAAGGTGGGTAATCGCTTGAGTGAATTGCTGGGCGACATCAATACGGGCAATAATACGAATACTGACAGTGGAACTACAACGCCCGTGACCAGCTGATTAACACGCCGCTTAACAATTTCCAATACGACACCCAATGCATTATCAATAGTAACACCAGCCAGTTGGTCGAGACCGCCAGCAATCTCACCACCGATTATGCGTATGACGTGCGTTAGCGACTGGTGAGCGTTACTCGCGGTGGGCAAGAAGGGCAACAATTCGTCCAGCAAAACGCCTACGACCTAGAAAATCGCCGTATTAAGAAAACGGTGAATGACCTAACCACAAAAGCGCTCAGAAACGCTCATAAAAATCCATAAAAAAGCCCACAAAAAAGTGGGCTTTTTGACTCGAAAACGAGCGGGTCGCTTATTTGCGCTGTGAGCGACTAAACGCACGGTTGACTTTTTCGTCAGTTTTGACTGCCATAGCTTTGGCGTCTTGGGCATTTAGGTTTGCTTGTTGTGCGGCTTGGTAAGCACGATCAGAAGACTCTTTCGCAGCAGCGACGTCAGCACGTAGTGCGTCTAAGTCTGCCTGAGAAATGCTAGAACAGCCGGTTGCAAATAGGGCGGCAGTTGACATAATAAGTACTATTTTTTTCATGTTGAACCTCGTTAAGATAGTTTAGTGGTGATTAAAATGGACAAAACTAGGATAATTATAGCATACGAAAAAAAACACGTCAGCCATGATGTGCGTTTGTTTGAATTAAATTTAATTCATTTGATTGAAAGTTCTGTCTTATAGGCGCACGACCAAATGCATGACCAGACGCACGACCAGACGCATTGACAGGCACGGTTTTAAAAACTTACAGCTAGTAATTGAACTAGTTTGTTAGTAAGGTTTCACACGCGGTAGGGAGCTGTTTGGGTGCTTTTTTGCGTGTTGGTTTGGGGCTCGGTTTGATTTTGCCTGTGACAATGTCGCTTTGTTCATTGACCCAATTGACTAAATCATCATCGCAGCCATCACCAGCAGGGATTGGTGCCTGAGACTCACAGCTGGCTACGTGAGCAGGGCATGCCAACCGCACATGAAAATGTGAATCATGACCCCACCATGGACGTAATTTTTGTAGCCAGCGGGTATCTGTTTCTTGTTGGCAAAGCGCCAGTTTAATAACGGGATTGACAAAGATGCGCTCAACGCGATCATACGTTGCCGAAAAATAAAGGGCATCACGCATTGCGGGTGTTAACCCACCAGCAATCACTGTGCCAGCGGCTTTGTCAACAATAGAGCGCATGTCACGATTGGGGTGAGCGGGTTCATCGGGGAAGACACTTTGCAACCAAATATCGACATCCAGCCCCGTTTGGTGGCTGCTATGTCCATAGTTCATTGGGCCGCCACGCACTTGAGATAAATCGCCAATCAACAGGCGTTGCTCGTGCTTTGCGTCCATGAACACTCCAGCTTGCTCAACAAAACGGATTAATTCAGGCTGCCCATAATAGCGATTGCGGTGTCGTCGCATGCTTTGATAGCCTGTGCCCGTTTCAGGCAAGACACTTGCGCCTTGCATACAGCCATTGGCATAGCTGCCAATCGGCTCGGAAGGCCCCAGTGCAGGGCTAGATAAGACGCTCCAAGCATTGTCTGGTTTGTTTTCTGGCTGGTAGGTATGGCTAATGGCGAGGGCATTTGTTTGGTTGCTCGATTGTACCGACTGTGCCGATTGTGCCTTAACCCAAGCGCTGTCAAAGGCACTGATGGAAACAACCAGTATCATTGCGGGCAATAATTGCCGCCATTTGCCTTTGGCTGTGACTTTGGTTGTGCGTTTCATTGCTGCGTGTTTTATCATGCGACGTTTGAATGGTGTGTTAAGCAATCCGCTAAGGCGAAAAGCATCGGCGTTAGTTCGACATTAGCGGCGTATTTGCAAGGACTTACGCGCGTTTCCAGTACTGCTTGAGCAATTGGTCTGCATTTTTTAGCATGGATTCGGTGGTTTCCCAACTCACGCAGCCATCGGTTACCGACACGCCGTATTCAAGCTGTGACAAATCAGCAGGGATTTTTTGATTGCCTTCTTTGAGGTGTGATTCAATCATTAGCCCCAAAATTGAGGTGTTACCTTCGGTGATTTGGTGAATGCAATTTTCCATGACCAGTGGTTGTAGCATCGGGTTTTTGTTTGAGTTGGCGTGTGCGCAATCGATAACGATGCTTTGTGGTAACTCGGCCTTAGCTAGGGCTTGTTCGGTTAATTTAACACTAACGCTGTCGTAGTTTGGGCCATTACGTCCACCACGCAGCACGACGTGTGAGTAAGGGTTTCCTGTGGAATGGGTAATTGCGTTTTTTCCCTCAAAATCAATACCTAAAAAGCTGTGCGGCAAAGACGCCGACTGGATGGCGTTAATACACGTATCCAAGTTACCATCGGTGCCGTTTTTAAAGCCCACCGGGGTAGAGAGGCCTGACGACATTTCACGGTGTGTTTGTGATTCAGACGTTCTTGCGCCAATCGCGGTCCAGCTAATTAAGTCACCGATAAATTGCGGAGTAACTGGGTCTAGCGCTTCGGTGGCGGTTGGGATGCCCATTTCGGCTAAATCAAGTAGTAATTTTCTAGCGACATGTAGTCCTTTGTTAATGTTGAATGAATCATTGAGGTCAGGGTCGTTAATTAGGCCTTTCCAGCCCACGGTTGTTCGTGGTTTTTCAAAATAAACGCGCATAACGACATAAATCGTATCAGAGACTTCAGCGGCGAGTGCTTTGATTTTTTTGGCATAATCCATCGCGCAATCAACATCGTGGATAGAGCAAGGGCCCGCGACGACAAAAATTCGCTGGTCTTTGCCATCTAGTATGTCTTGAATAGCTTGGCGGCCGGCGAGGACAGTTTTGCTGGCAGCAGGCGTGACGGGAATAGCTTCGCAGAGTGCACGCGGGCTGATTAATTCATCTTGGGACACGATATGTACATTACGTAAAGTTGATTTTTCCATTTGTGGTACCTTGCTAATAAAAATTGGGCTAACTAATCCTACATAGTACGTTCTTGGACGTAAAAAGCAAGTGTTGTCTAGTAGGTATGGCGGATTTTATCACGTGAGGCGTTATTTTTGTGTAATTCTTGATAAAATCTATTTGACAAAGTGCAGGGGACATCATATTATGCCACTCTTCATTTAGCAACCCGCCCGGGTGGCGAAATTGGTAGACGCAAGGGATTTAAAATCCCTCGGTGGCAACACCGTGCCGGTTCGAGTCCGGCCCTGGGCACCATCAAGATGTTTCAATACCCCTCAGTTATAGCAATCAACATCCTTCAAATTTGTTTCTTTATTTTTTTAAATTAATCAGTCTGTTGATGGTTTTTTGCTCGTGCGGCACGCACTTATCAGTAAAAGCCCTATCGGTAAAGCCCTATCGGCGCGATTGATTTTTTTCACTGGACGAATTGACGTATCCTCGTTATGCTGATTAGACGAGTTAAAAATAGTTCGCAGTTCGCGCATCACGAAGATATAAAGTCACGCAACACAAAGTCACGCAACACAAAATCACGCAACACAAAAAAGGAGAAACCATGAAAGTCGATATCGGCATTAATGAACAAGACAGACAAACCATTGCAGGCGGTCTATCCAAACTATTAGCAGATAGTTATACGCTGTACCTCATGACGCACAACTTTCACTGGAACGTAACGGGACCACAGTTTCGTGAGCTGCATTTGATGTTTGAGGAGCATTATACTGAGCTTGCCACTGCCGTGGACGATATTGCAGAGCGCATTCGTACCTTAGGCGTGTTTGCACCAGGGACTTATCAGACCTTTCAACAACTGACGCAGATTGAATCGGTTGAAGGGGTGCCTAGCGCCCCAGAAATGATAAAGCACTTAACGGTTGCCCACGAACAAGTCATCAAAACCTGTCGTGCAGCATTAATCCCTGCTCAACAAGCTGGTGATGAGTCTAGTGTGTCGTTGATTTCTGATCGGATGGTTATCCATGAGAAAACAGCGTGGATGTTACGCGCGATGGCCGCCTAAATCATCTGATTGTCCTTTGATTGCCTGTCTGATTAATCCTGAATCCTGATTAGCCTGAATCCTAATTAGCGTGGCAAAGATTTGTTAGGGGTTTGTTAGCGGTGGGTCGCTTTTGTTGGTTGGGGGTTGTTTTTGGTGTGGCTTTTTATGCGCGGCTTAGCGCGAAGGCTGGCATTAATACGCGCGTTAATTTTTTGTTGTATCGCCAACAGCAAACCAAACAGAATAAATGCCCCTGCGGGCATTCCCGCCAGTACCAATAGCTGAGGCGAAGTGATGTAGACCGTTAAATCACCTATCCAGTTACTTAGCCAGCCGCCCAGTATATTGTTAAAACCTGAGAAAAGCGTGCCCTTGACCAGTATTTCACGCACAGCTCCCAGTACCAGCAAAACCCAAGTAAATCCAATGCCCATCATTAATGCATCAAGGCAAGCATGACGCCATGATACTTTAGAAAATACCATTTCTGCCCGACCGATAATTAAGCAGTTGGTGACGATTAGTGGAATAAAAATACCCAACTCAATGTATAAATCATAGGCAATGACTTGTAGCAGTAATTCGGATAGTGTTACCGTGCTGGCAATGATTAGCATGAAAATGGGCAGTCGCACCACGTGGTCAATCCATTGCTTGACACTGGCGACAATCAGCGCGGTGATAACCAAGACAAATATCGTCATTATCCCCATAACGAGGGCATTAACGACGCTGGTGCTCGTGGCTAACAAGGGGCACAGCCCAAGTAGCTGAATCATTGCTGGGTTATTTTTCCATAATCCAGTGTGCGGTTGCGGTGTGCTATTCATCATGGTTCATTATGGTTCATCATGGTTGATAATGGTGTCTATCGGTTAGTGTGTATTGTCGCTGAGTGTTAATTGTTGCTGATTGTACTTTGGTCCTTGTCTTTTGGTGCAGTCTGGCGTGGGCAAAGGGTGCTGGTTGAGGGTTTTAATCGTTTGCTGCATGACGTGACTAATCGCGTGTGATGTGATGGTAGCGCCTGTGATAGCATCAATCCGGCCGCCTTTATGGCGTAATGCAACGTGCGTGCTCGGTGTGGTTATTTTTCCCGCAAACTGTTGCAACCAATCAGATTTGTCGACATCAATCTGGTCACCCAAGCCGGGTGTTTCTTGGTGAAATAACGGGCGAATTTGCGTGATGGATTGGCTTTGATGGTTAATGGCAACAAGTAATTCAATACGACCGTTATAGGCTTTTTCTGTCGCGATTTCAAGTAGGGTAAACGCAATACCTGCCTCGGTACAGGCATGGTAAGTGATAAAATCGGGGGTTTGCTGTCGGCTCAGCAAAATATCGTCATAGCGGCCTGCTGGCAGTAGCTGGACTAATTGTTGTGATAAATAGCGTTGTCGACTCTCTTCGATGCGGGATTGGCTGAGTTGGTAGGCAAGGAAAACGCCGCCCAAGCTAACCGTTGTTATTATGACAAGGCGCAATAAAATGCGGCTTGCGCTGTTTGCCCTAGGGGTTGTTGGTTGATTGTTTTGCATAAATGGGTTTGGTGTATTCGTCGATCAGTGGCACGCACAGGTTGCCAAATAAAATAGCAAAAGCAAAACCATCAGGTAGATTACTGTAGTTGCGGATTAACACGGCAACGGTCGCGACAATGATGGCATAAATGAAACGACCTTGGCGGCTAGTCGCTGCAGTCGTTGGGTCGGTGATGATAAAACAAGCGGTGAAAATTAATGAGCCATGAAAGAAGTGTGTCGATAAGCTAAGCCGCGTTTGGGTGCTGTTGTCTGTCGGAGAACCTATTGAATTTCCTATTGAATTTACTACTGAAGTGTCTATTGAAGTGCCAGTTGACAGCAACCAAAGTAACCAAAGCAACCCGACAAAGACAACCATTAAGGTGATACTAAGTCGCCAATCGGCAATTTGGCGATACCATAAGTAAATACCGCCAATTAGCCAAGCGGCAGCCATGGCGATGGCATGAGTAGCCGGTATGTGAATGCCTGTGTTAGTTGCATGGGTTAGCATTAGGCTATCGGCCTTGTACGCGCCTAACACGGTGGCGCCTGCAATCGTATCAGGGGCATTGGATGTTGTGAAAATATGGCGTAGGCTGTCGCTGATTGATAGCGGGTAAGCTGAAGCGGTTGATATCATGGCATTAAAATCAAGTGGATTAGTGCCAGTCAGTGTGCCAGTCAGTGTGCCGCTGAGAGGCCATAAAGCGATAGCCTGTGGAAAGCTGAGTGCCACCACGCAAAAGCCCAGCATAGCAGGGTTAAAGATATTCATCCCAACGCCACCAAAGACGTGTTTGCCAATGACAATAGCAAAACAAACGCCCACCACTACCACATACCAAGGTGCAATCGCAGGCAGCGCGAGTGCCAATAAAACCGCACTGAGAAGACCTGTTTGCCATTCTAGCGCGTTTAATGGTCTGGCACGGCATTTTGCCATGCTCCATTCACAAACGGTTGCGGTACAAAGCGCAAGGAGTAGTTGGATGATGACACAAAAACCCAGCAAATACCATTGCAACATGATGCCTGGGAGCAAGGCAATCAAGACGTGCTGCATCATTTGGGTCGCGCTGAGCCTATTTTGCTTAACGCGCGGAAAATGAACACGGGGTTGTTGCTGAGATTTACCGTTTGATTGCCTGTAGGGTTTTCTGTGCGTCATGTCGACTCGTCACCCTGCGTTTTGGCATCATCAGCGTCGGTTTGAGAGGGTTGTTTGTGTTTTGGGTCATGTGCCGCTTGTTGGTTTTTTCTTGTCTGCGTGCGTTGTAGTGCCTCTGCGATGAGGGTTTGATAAGGGTGATAAGGGTTATCTGTGTTTGCGGTCATGCTATCTGATGAGTTATCTGCTAAGTTTTCTGCTAAGTTTTCTGCTGTAGCGCTAGGCGTGGTTGTTTGTTGGGGGTGTTGTTGTTTTTTGGCTTGTGATTTTTCTTGTAATCTCGCTTGTGATCTCGCTATAGCGCCAGCAATCAAGTCAGCGGTTTGGGCTTGATTGAGACTAGACTGTGTATTTGGCTGTGTCTTGGTTTCTGTGTTAGGGGTTGTGTTAGATTGATCGTCAGCATGGATAGTAAGTTGTTTGGCGAGTTGTTTGGTGAGTTTTTCCTCGCGTTCGGCGGCTTGCTTTTCTAGTCGTGTTAATCGTGCTTCATGGCGTATTTTTGCCTGTTCGGCAAGCGCCTTTTCAGCGGTGTTTAAACGATGGACGGCTTTGGCGTCTTGAATGATTTCTACCAATGGAATATCGCTAGGGCAGACATAACTGCAAAGCCCACATTCAATGCAATCAGTCAGTCGATACGCGAGGGCTTTTTCAGGGGCGCTTTTGGCGTAGTATTGTAATTGTTGGGGTAATAGATTCACAGGGCAGACATCCGCGCAGACACCACAGCGAATACAACGTTGCGTTTGTGGTTGTTTAGGCATTGCCTCGATAAAAGCAAATATCCCCGTGGTTTCTTTTTTGATAGTGGTGCTGTCGTTGCAGTGTATAACGTCTCCCATCATGACGCCGCCTGATAAAACCACGGCGGTGTTTTTGGTCATGCCTACGTGCGTTGATAATGCGCTAAGCGGTGCACCAATCTTGCAGCGATAAACGCCAGGCTGGGTGATGGCATCGCCGCCGAATGTCACCAGACGTTCGGTTAATGGACTGCCTAGTATCACCGCATCGTAAACGGATTTTGCTGTCGCCACATTGTGGCAGATAAAGCCAAAATGGTGGGCGCGAACGCCAACGGGCGTTTTTTTGCCGAGTAAGTATTCTGCGATTTGATAACGGCTGCCAATTGGGTACAGTGCGGGTAGCGCTTCAATTTGCATGGGAATGACAGGTGGTGCTGGCGGCATGTTTGTCGTTGTTTTGTCTGTTGCTGCGGCCTTTGTCGCTGTCGTTTCTATTGTCGTTTCTATTGCCGTGTCTATTGCCGTGTCTATTGCAGCCTTCATTGTCGCTAGGGCTTGGTTTTTTTCGGCATTAACACCGATGAGGATTTGCTTTGCCTTGACGATGTGTCCGATGATTTGCGCACCAGTGATGATTTGTTCGGCATGACACTGCATTAGCGCCTCATCGCTGTGTAAATAGGGGTCAGACTCAGCACCATTAATAATAAGCGTATCAATCGGTGTTGGCGTTTTGCTCAGGTTGAGTTTTTTTTCGGTGGCAAAGCCTGCACCACCCATTCCTGCGACGCCGCACTGTTGGATGCGTTGCAGTAAGTCACGCTCGTCCCATAACCAATAATCACGCATGGGGGGCAGGTTAGGCGCGTGTTGTGCTTTGTTATCGGCAATAATGTCTAGTGCTTGGCAGCCGCCTTGCAACGGGTTGGCGGCGTTTTCTATCGGGATTTGGATAACCGTGCCTGAGGTGGGCGCATGTATGTACAGCCCGATATCACTGACGGGTCTTGCAATGACGGCACCAGCTAACACATAATCTCCGTGATTGACCGTGGGAATGGCCAGTTCGCCGTTGCGTTGGCGCAACGAGAGTCGATAACGACCATCAATCGGTGGTGATTGTATGGGTAACGTTGGAAATGCATCAGATGTGCCATGCGCACTGATGTTAAGCCCTTTGGGTTGGCGTTTTGTTTGCGCTATCCACCAATCCTTTAGAGGCTTTACACTAGGCATTGTTGCCGTCCGTGTTGGTTTCATTGTGACGTCGAATGGGGATGCCGTTAGTCAGCGCTATCTCGATATGCGTTTGGGTGGTTTTGGGCTTCATAATAATGCAATCAACAGGGCAGACGGGTAAACAAAGTTCGCAGCCAGTGCATTCGTCGGCAATAATGGTGTGCATTTGTTTGGATGCCCCCAAAATGGCATCAACTGGACAAGCGTCAATACAGAGTGTGCAGCCGATGCAGTCCTGTTCAACGATTTCAGCTAATTCGGGGGCGGGTTTGACTGGGCCAAATGCTTCGTCAATTGGTAGGCTGTCGATATTGAGCAAAGCCGCTAGCGCATCAACGCCTGCTTGTCCCCCAGGTGGGCATTGGTTAATGGCGGCTTCGCCACGAACAATGGCTTCGGCGTAAGGGCGACATCCCGGGTAATGGCACTGCGCGCATTGTGTCTGTGGCAATAGGGCGTTGACTTGTGCGACTAAACTATCTTCGCTAGTATGTAGACGGCGATGCAGGTAAACCATCAGCCCACCAAGGATTGCCACAATCAAGATAAAGTAAAATAGGCCTAGCATTAAAATCGTCTATTCTGTGAATATGTCATAACAATCAGGTTAATGGGTTAGTTAATGGATCAGGTTAATGGGTTGGGCGTGTTGGGTTTTGTTGCTTCTTATTTTTCGTTTTTCGCGTATCACATGCCATGAAATCCCATAAATGCAATCGCCATAATGCCCGCGGTAATCATTGCAATGGGCGCACCAACAAAAGGCTGGGGAATGTCAGCTGCGAGTAAGCGTTCACGAATAGCGGCGAACAAAACCAGCACAAGACTAAACCCAACCGCACCCCCCAAACCAAACAAGGCCGCATCAAACAAGCTAGGTTGCTCGCGTGTGCTAATGAGCATGACACCTAAGACCGCACAGTTACTCGTAATGAGTGGTAAGTAAATGCCGAGAATACGGTGCAACAAAGGGGAAACATGGCGTATACCTATCTCTGTTAAGCCCACCAAAATGGCGACTATCGTAATATAGGTAATCGTGCGCAAATAACCCAAATCATAGGGGATGAGCAAAAACGTATTGAGCATATAAGCGGCACTTGTGGATAACGTCAAAACAAACGCAGTGGCAATTCCCATGCCAACGGCTGTTTGCATTTTATTTGAAACACCTAAAAAAGGACACAGCCCCAAAAACTGCGTCAAAATGAGGTTTTGTATAAATATGGCGCTGATGAGTAAATACAAAGAGTCGGTGAACACGTCGTTAGCCACGAGAATTAAATAGTGGCTTATTTTATCATAAAAAATGACTGAGAAATAATTGGAAAAGGGTTGTTAGACGATAATGCTCAGGCGAGTGACTTAGGTGAGCAATCTAGGCGAATGACCTAGGCGATAACCGCCGTGCTCAATCAATAATCACCAATCACCATAAAAAAATACCAATAAAACCCACCGATTAATTTTGCGGGTTTTATTGGTATTGGGTTGTTGCAGTCCATTGCAGTCCCCATTGTAGTCCATTGTTTTTAAAAATTAACAGCTTATGCCGCTAGCGTATTTGGCGATTTATCCCAATTAATTAGGCTCTAGCGGGAATAAGTCCGCGTTTTTTTTCGTCAAATAACGCCATTGTTAGTCCCACGCACATCAACAATAGAATCACCAAAAACGGCAATCCAATCGTAATGGCTGCGGCTTGCAGCGCATTTAAAGCCTTGTCACCACCGACCCATAGCAAGACCGATGCCACCGCGCCAATGCTGATGCCCCAAAAAATGCGGGCGCCTCTAGGCGGTTGGTCGCTACCTGCCGATAGCATAGTGGTCACCACGAGCGTGCCTGAGTCTGCCGAGGTGATAAAGTACGTGGCAATCAAAATCGTGACTAAAAAGGTGGCGATGAGCTTAATAACCGAGCTCCAGTCCAACGCCTCGATGAGGGCATACGTCGATGATGAGCTTGCGCCAATGGCAACGTCGCGTACGCTGGTGTACTCTGTGCCGCCAGCCGTAAAGGCAAAATCAGCGTAGCCACGAAGCTCATTGATTAACGCGGTCTCACCAAATACCGTTAACCAGAACGCCCCAAGCAAAGTGGGCACAAACAGTACACCAATAATAAATTCACGAATGGTACGGCCACGAGAAATACGTGCGATAAACATCCCGACAAAGGGTGACCAAGCAATCCACCAAGCCCAATAAAAAATAGTCCAACCAGATAACCAGCCATAACCACCCGCTTGTTTGCTAGAATCAGATTCGAGACTCATGGGGATAAATTCGACAACATAGTTGAATAAGTTTCTAAAGTAAGCAACCATGATATCGAAAAAGAACCCCGTGAAGACAAGAAAAACAACCAAAATAATCGCAGAGAGTATCATGTTGAGCTCTGATAGTATTTTAACGCCTTTACCGACACCTGAGACAGCCGACACGGTTGCAATTAGGGTAATAATGACAATGAGTAGTATTTGTACGGGGGTGCTGACAGATAGCGCCCCGTTTGTCAGCGCCTCTAGGCCAGCGTTTAGCTGTGCAACCCCTAACCCTAACGAGGTCGCTACACCAAATATAGTGCCGAAAATAGCAACCAAATCGATGATATTACCAAACCAACCAAAGACATTGTCACCAACGATGGGGTAAAGCGCCGAGCGTACCGTCAGTGGTAACCCACGACGATAAGAAAAGTAAGCCAACGAGAGCGCAATGACGACATAGACGGTCCAAGCATGGATGCCCCAGTGGAAAAAGGTGACGGTCATGGACTGTCTGGCGATGGCTTCTTTATCGCCCTGATTCCAAGCTTCGTCCCAACCTAGCCCCCATGCCTCGGGCATAAATACATTGCCTGTTGTATGGTAGAGCGGTTCAGCAACCGACCAGTAAAGCAAGCCAATCCCCATCCCAGCACTAAATAGCATGGCAAACCACGACCAGCGAGAAAATTCAGGTTTTTCATCGTCTTTGCCGAGGCGAATGCGACCAAATGGTGATACGGCAAGGGTCAAAGAAAAAATAATCATGGCAAAGATGCCATAGACAAACAAAGGCGTACTAGAATTAGTGACCCAGTTTTTTGCTACGTTATAGACCTCTAAGGATTTTTCAGACCCCATGGTGAGCGAGACGATGAGGAAAATGAGAATTAAATGTAGAGACAGCATTCCCATATCAAAATGCGACCCCCGGAATAGACCACTATTGGCGACTTTTAACTCTCGATTGGTGACATATTCATGATCACTCATACAGACTTTCCTCCTCAGTTATGTTGTTATTACGTTGTTATTGTGTTGTTATTATGTTGTTATTGTTATAAATTTGATTGTTATTTGAATAATAATTTTTACATTTTTTGCGTGTCAGTCTCTTGGCTGCTAGTCTATTGGCTGCTAGTCTCTTGATTGTTGGTCATCAAGGGGTCGCCAAGCTGATTATTTCTTTATTTCATGCAGTAGTTTGTCCATTTCGCCATTGGCGACTTTGGCTTGGTCAGATAGCGTTTCTAATTCTTGCATTAATTCACAAGTGACGCGCAGCGCACCCATTGTCATTAGTCTTTCGGATGCAACGCTTGGGTGGTCGCGACGAAACGCCTTAAGGTGTTGGTTTAAATAGTCTGCACCCTTGATCAGGCGGTCTTTTTCATCGATTTCACAGGCTAAGTGGTAGTCTGTGTCCATGATTCTAACGGTGACATTGGTTTTCATGATTCAATCCCTCGGATGCGGTTAATCATTTGCTGGTTGCTGTAGGTGAGTTGCTCGCTTTTCGCGCTCAATTCGTGGTTAATCGAGGTGAGTTCATCCATTTCGTGTTGATGCGTTTCGGCGAGAGTTTGTTGTAGGTTCGCTAATTCAGCGGCGTTTTCTTCGGCGAGCTGTGAAATTTTGGCCTCGTATGTTGCCGTTAATTTGTCGATTGCCTGTTGATTGGCTTGTGTTAGTGAGGTGATTTTGGCTTCGTATTCTGATTGGGTGTTTTTTGCGGTTTGGTTGGCGTCATCGCGTTTTTTTTCAGCTTCTGCCAGTGATTTTTCAAGCGTTTTAATCTGCATGTTGGCGTTTTTTAACGCATCAATCAGCGTTCGAAGTTTAGATAAATTGATGGATTCTGTTATCATAGTGGTGTCTTTTTTGATGTGAATTGATATTAAAAGGGATTTATATGTGCCCGTTGGTTTGTGCTTATGTATCCTAATGTATCCTAGTGTAACTTTAGTGATGATGTTATAGGTACAATGATACGGGTTTTTGTTTTTGTTTCAACCTTTGTTTCGACTGCGATGCGAGTAAAATGATTTATGATAACTGATTATGTGAATTTTCAACATTGGTTGACCGATGCAGGGATTGAGTTTTCACCGAGTTTTGTGCAGGGTGTGCTGAGTGCTTATTGCTGTAAGACATATAGCGGCATTGGTTGGTCAGCCTTGCTATGGCATCAATCATCTGGTGCTGATAAACCAAGCACTGATAAACCAAGCACCACAACGCCAAGCGCCGCAGCGTCAAGTACCAATGCCATAAACGACATCAATGCGATTGACGTGATGGCGCAGCAATCAACCCAGCAGCAATCAACCCAGCAGCAATCAACCCAGCAGCAATCAATCGGCGCGAGGCAAGACAGCACCCAGACCTTAGCGAATTATCAAGATAAGCTAAAGGCACAACTAGACGACCCTGACTGTGACTACCAACTGCTATTGCCTACTGACGACAATGCACACCAGCTGGCGTTAGCGATACGTGAATGGGCCAGTGGCTTTTGGTTAGGGTTGCAGCAAAGCCATTTAATCAACAACTTAACCGATTCGCATAGTAAAGAATATCTTTCTGATTTACAACGCATTAGCGCGATGCCGTTGCCCGATGAAGCAGATAGTGAGAGTCTGGCGGATATTGCAGAGATACAAGAGTATTGCCGAATGGGCGCAATTAGTTTATATTTGTCTTCTTGGCGATGATTTGGCGATAATTGTGCCGAGTTAGATTAAGGGCATGTATTTTTAATGTTTTTATATTGATTCACAAACGTTTTTATAGACTTGTTTTTTATAGACTTTTTTATAATTTTATTCATTGACAGTAACAGGCTAACAGCCTTAGGAGTAATAACATGGGATTATTTGATTTTGCAAGAAATATCGGTAAGAAAATCTTTTCAAACGATGATGAAGCCGCAGAAAAACTCAAAGCGCATATCGAGGCGGACAACCCAGGGATGAAAGACTTAACTGTTGAATATACAGATGGGGTTGCGAAAATTTCAGGGCAGGCCAAAGACTCAGCAGCGCTAGAAAAAGCCGTGTTAATGGCAGGCAATGTCGAGGGCGTTGGCGAAGTCCAGCTAGGTGAGGTATCAGGTGCTGAGCCATCTGAAAATGTGTCTTACTATGAAATTCAGTCGGGGGATTCACTGTGGAAAATCGCTGAAAAAGCCTATGGCAATGGCAGTCAATATACGAAGATTTTCGAAGAGAACAAAGAAGTCATCAAAGACCCTGATTTAATCTATCCAGGACAAAAAATCCGTATTCCAAATGCGTAATTGATTGCAAATATGATTGCAAATATGATTGCAAGTACGGCAGCAGTCTGCAATAAAAAAGCGGTGTGTTATCACCGCTTTTTTATTGCCCATATGTAAAGTAAATAACAGGCGGCCATTAAGGTTGCAGTTGATGCGCTTGCAGTTGATGCGCTTGCAGTCGACTTTTTAGACAAACACAGTCGCCGTTATTTATTGTTATCTACTCTGATTGATCGTCGATGGTTGCTGACGGTGCGTTATTTTGCACTGATGCGATGCCGTTGTCACGTGCGCTTTCGCTGCTATACATCTGGCTATTGCCAATCACTTGGCCGTTGGTCGCCTTTAAGGTAAAGTAAGGACTGCCGTCTTTGGCGGTTAGTTTTTCAAATTGTGCGCTATCTGCCGCGTTGGTTTGAACCGATTCAATCCCATTGATACAGCCCGCTTTGGCGGCGTAGGCTTGGCTGGTTAGAATGATTTGTCCATTTTGCGCGTGTAGGTTAAATTGAAATTTACCGTCTTTGCGGGTGCTGATGACGAATTTTCCCATGATGGATTCTCCTGTTAAAGGTTGTTGATAAAACGATTAGATCATGTTTTTTTATCTTATCCAATAATCGCGGGCGAATCAACTAAAACAGCGCCAAAACGGACCACAGGATTTGTAATGAATCAATAGATTAAGTCAGTGGTTAACTGTGTTGTGTCGGTGGCTTTGGGCGATTGCTTTAGGTGATTGTTTTGAGCGATTGTTTTGGGCGATTGTTCAGCCTACGCGCAAAGCGAGTTCGGCATAAATCATGATTATTTGAAAAAGGTAACAATTATCATAATAGTCTGACCGTTGTCATAATATCGCGTGTTTTATTGCGATTTTTCGTGTAGAATTGCATCAAAATAATAACCAGAATATAACTCAGAATAGCGTGATGTCGAACTATACGGCGAATGATTTAGCAATTTTAAAAGGACTCGAGCCTGTGCAAGTGCGCCCAGGTATGTTTACGGACACGACACGTCCCAACCATTTGGCGCAGGAAGTCATTGACAATAGTGTTGACGAAGCCCAAGCAGGCTTTGCAACCCGTGTTTGTGTCGTTTTGCACGAAGATGGGTCGTTATCGGTGACCGATGATGGGCGTGGTATGCCTGTAGATTTACACGAACAAGAAGGCGTCAGCGGTGTTGAGCTGATTCTGACGCGCCTCCATGCAGGTGGTAAATTCTCGAATAAGAATTACGAGTTTGCCGGGGGATTGCACGGCGTAGGTATCTCGGTGGTTAATGCGTTGTCGTGCCGCGTCGAAGTCGAAATTCGCCGTGGTGGTGAAGTCTATGAAATTGCCTTTGAGCAAGGGTTAAAAGTCCAAGAGCTTACCGTTGTCGGCAAAACCACCAAAAAAGACACAGGAACGACCGTGCGTTTTTGGCCAAACGCGACCTATTTTGATTCGGCGAACTTCTCGCTGTCTCGGTTGATGAGCAACCTACGAGCGAAAGCCGTATTGTGTAACAATTTGCAGGTTATTCTCATTGATGAAAAAACAGGGCAGGAGCACACGTGGCAGTATAGTGACGGGCTAAAAACCTACCTATTATCCGCGGTTGGTGAAGCCGAAATATTGCCGCATCAAGGCTTTCATCTAAAACAAACCGATGATTATGGGCAGATTGAAAGCGTGTTTTGTTGGTTTGTTGAGCCTAGCGCCACTGGAATTTATGAAAGCTACGCAAACCTCATCCCGACGACGAGCGGCGGCACGCATGTCAATGGCTTGCGCATCGGGATTACCGAGGCGTTGCGTGAGTTTTGTGACTTTCGGCATTTGTTGCCACGCGGGGTAAAGCTTACGCCAGATGATGCATTCGAAGGTTGCCAATTTATTTTGTCGATAAAAATCCCCGATCCGCAGTTCGCCAGCCAAACCAAAGAGCGCCTTAGCTCTCGCAACGTCTCGGCGTGGGTCGCAAACGCAGTCAAAGACCAGCTCAGTCTTTGGCTAAATTCAAACCCTGAGCAAGCCGAAGCCATCGCTAATTTGGTCATCGCTCAGGCACAAAAACGCCTCAAAAAAGCCAAAAAAATTGTCCGCAAAAAAATCGCAACAGGTCCTGCGCTGCCGGGCAAATTAACCGATTGTGTCAATCAAGATATTACACAAAGCGAACTGTTTTTGGTCGAAGGTGATTCGGCAGGTGGGTCGGCAAAACAAGCACGATTGCGAGATTTTCAAGCCGTCATGCCGCTACGCGGTAAAATTTTAAACACGTGGGAAGTTGAGTCAGATCAAGTCCTATCCAGCCAAGAAATTCATGATATTGCGGTTGCCATTGGTGTTGACCCCAATTCGGCGGATTTGACTGGTTTGCGTTATGGGAAGATTTGTATACTGGCGGATGCGGATTCGGATGGCGCGCATATTGCGACGTTGATTTGCGCACTGTTTATGAAACATTTTAGGCCGTTGGTGGATGCTGGGCATGTGTTTGTGGCGATGCCGCCGCTGTATCGGATTGATTGTGGCAAGGAGACCTTCTATGCGCTAGACGATGCTGAGCGTGAAGATTGTGTCAAAAAACTCAGCAAAAAAAGTGCGACTAAAAACAAAAAAATAGCCGTGATGCGTTTTAAAGGATTGGGTGAAATGAATCCATCGCAGTTACGCGAAACGACAATGCATCCTGATAGTCGTCGCTTGGTGCAGTTAATGGTGGAAGATGCCTTGTTGGCAGAAGAAATGTTTGATAAATTACTGTCCAAAAAACGCGCCGCTGATCGCAAAATATGGCTAGAAGACAAGGGTAGCTTGGCAATCATTGATTAGGGTTAAAGCGAGTTAAAGCGAGTTAGGCATGACGTTCAAATTGATATTAAATAATAAACGAAATAATAAACGCAAATAAACGGATAAAGGCAATGGAAGACACACAGGCAGTTATTGATGCGTTGCAATTAGCGCAGTTACAGTTATTACAAACCATGGTCATTGGATTTATGGTCTGTTGGGCGTTATTTTTTATCTGGCTGACGGTTTATTTTTTACGGCGCTTGAAATCGACACACGTTGCCCTATGGCAATCACTAGGCAAGCCCACGCTATGGCGCAAAAATGGCGCATTATTAAAATTTATCATGAGCCGTCGGGTCAAGGAATTGGCGCCAAAATTGCAGGTTTATGCGCGTCTATTACGGTATTTGACCTTGATTGGCGTGTCGTTAGCATTGGCGGTGGCGTTTGCCATGATTAAACTTTATTGGGTGTAAATAAATATGGCGTTTAATAATCTAGAAACGGTACCGATTCGCCGCTTTATCGAAAAGTCTTATTTAGATTATTCGATGTATGTCATTTTAGACCGCGCATTACCACATATCGGTGATGGGTTAAAACCAGTGCAACGGCGTATTATTTTTGCGATGTCTGAGCTGGGGTTGTCTGCGGCATCTAAGCATAAAAAATCAGCGCGTACCGTAGGGGACGTGTTAGGTAAATATCACCCACATGGTGATGCGGCGTGTTACGAAGCGATGGTGTTAATGGCGCAGCATTTTTCGTATCGTTATCCGTTGGTCGACGGGCAGGGTAATTGGGGCTCAATCGATGACCCCAAATCCTTTGCCGCGATGCGCTATACCGAATCTAAACTAACCCGCTACGCGCAGGTGTTGCTACGCGAAGTGGGTATGGGTACAGTCAATTGGCAACCAAATTTTGATGGCTCGTTAAATGAACCGCAATTACTGCCTGCAATGTTACCCAATATTTTGCTTAATGGCGCGAGCGGCATTGCCGTTGGGATGAGTACAGATATTCCACCGCATAATATTCATGATGTCATTAATGCGTGTTTGGCGTGCATTGACCGACCAGAGGTGAGCGTTGCTGAATTGGCTGAAATCATCAAAGGTCCTGATTATCCGACTTATGGTGAATTAATTACGCCGACAGCTGATTTGATGAGTTTATACGAAACGGGTACAGGGTCGGTTAAGCTGCGCGCGACGTATCAAATTGAGGACAAAACACTGGTTATTGACAGTTTGCCCTATCAAACAGCCAGTAATAAGATTATCGAACAAATTGCAGGGCAAATGGCGGCCAAAAAACTGCCGATGATAGAAGACATTCGTGATGAGTCTGATGAGGCATCGCCTGTACGATTGGTTTTGATTCCACGTTCAAATCGTGTGGATTTAGAGCAGGTGATTAATCATTTGTTTTCAACAACGGATTTAGAACGCAACTACCGTGTCAATCTCAATATGATTGGGCTAGATAACAAGCCCAAAGTCAAAAATATCGCCCAAATTATTAACGAATGGTTGGTGTTTCGGCGTGATATTGTGACACAGCGTTTACAGACGCGGCTGGACGCGGTAGAAAAACGCCTGCATTTGTTAGCGGGATTGCTGATTGCCTTTTTAAACATCGATGAAGTAATCCGCATTATTCGCGAAGAAGACGAACCAAAACCAGCGCTAATCGCAGCGTTTGCACTGAGTGAGATGCAGGCTGAGTATATTTTAGAGACCAAATTGCGCCAATTAGCGAGGCTAGAAGAAGTAAAAATCCGTACAGAGGAATCCGCATTAACCAAAGAACAAAAAGCCTTGAAAAATCGACTCAACAACCCCGAAAAGCTCACCCAGTTAATTCGTGATGAAATCGTTGCATTGGGTGAGGAGTTTGCCAGTGAAAGGCGCACCCGCATCGTCGAGCGCCAAGCCGCCAAAGCCATCGATGAGTCATTATTGACACCTGCAGAGACCGTTACCGTGATTTTATCGAAAATGGGCTGGGTACGCGTTGCCAAAGGCAATCAAGTCGATGCACAGGCGCTTAGCTACAAAACGGGCGATGCGTATCAGCATCATGTAATGGGTAAATCCAACAATATGGCGGTATTTTTAGCCGATGATGGTCGTGCGTTTAGCTTGCCAGCGCATCAATTGCCGTCTGCACGTGGTTTTGGCGAGCCGCTAACGGGTAAATTAACGATAGGTAACCGCCAATGCCAGTACGTATTATTGGATCAAAACAAAGCAAAATACCTGTTTACCAGTAATACGGGCTATGGACTGGTGAGTGAATACGATAACCTGATTTCACGTAGCAAATCGGGTAAAGCCTTTTTGACACTAGGCGATAGCACAGCCAACCTGCCACTACGGCTGACCGATGACGCCAAATATATTTTATTGACAACGACCGATGCCCATGTGCTGGTTATTGAACTCAGTGAAATTCCTGAAATTGCTCGTGGCAAGGGTAACAAGTTGATTCAGATTCCGCCCAAAGCCATTAAATCAGGTGTCACAGTCAGAGACGTGCTAGCGCTAACGGGTGAGGAAACCTTGCGCTTTAAAGTGGGACGCAGCAAAGAAAGCCTATCGCCAGAGATTTGGTTGCAATGGCTGGGTGCACGTGCCAATCGCGGCAAGCGCTTACCGAATGGTCTGGAACTTTATAAGCAGATAACCGTGAGTGAGTAGGGGATGGGTTGCGGGGATGGTTTCGATTTAAATAAAAAAATTATAATATCGATTAGAATATGAGAAAATTAATTTATTTTTCGGTAATCCCTTTTGTCTTGTTCATTTTAGTATCAGTCACCTATTACCTGGGTTTTGGCTCTGGCGCTCGTATGGCGACAAACGTGGATAACTTAACACGAACTTTCGTAAAGTATGCCCCTTATTTATTAAATGAAGACAGAGAAAATACTGCTGAATTGTCGCAACTTGATAGGCTCGAAATCCATTCGGCGCTTAATTTTTATAATGAAAATATTACTAATTCAAGCAAAATCAATCAATTTTATTTTGGACTTACCTTGGGGTCAGTTGTCAGCTTAACGGAAGTTGAGGAAAGATTTCTTCCTGAGATGATTCGTTGGTATAGAGAGTATCCAATCAATTGCGAAAAAATTAACGAGATGCCTAATTGCAAAAATTTCATAGACGAAGTCTCAAACGCAGTAAATCAGTTGACTGAATTAAATTAATACCGTGTCACTTGTGTTAGTTTTTCGTTTGTTAGTTCTATAGCTTTTACTTAGCGTTTTTAGGTGGCTTCCTCAGAGGGATTATAATAAATTAACAACCACATGCCGATAAATGGCTAATCGGTGAAGAAAGGGCTCTTTGGTAAGGGTAACCCAGTCGCAATTTTATTAAGTTCAGAGTATATCATTACCTTTTTTTATTTTCCTTGTATTGCAATATTGAAAGGACAATAATCAGTATTAAAAAGCCTTCTTGCGTTGCTCGCTTTTCTAGTGGCGCCAATAACTCACAAAAATGATATTCAGACAAATGATGATTGGTGTCAGCTAACTGCCGGCAATAACCTGTTAGCATGCCAGCCCCATTATATACCAAATGATGACAAGCAGTAAAAACCATGTTTTAGCCCAAATATGTGGAACGGTGAATAACAACCCGCCTAACACGGTACTGAATAAGAGCCACATGCCTAGTATGCTCATGCCGATGAATTCAAAAAAATAGATTCATTTGTAGTTGATTTTTAGCGGCAATATTCTTCCTAGTACACTAATTAATCGGGTTATTTTACGTTTACTCCGCAGGGGGTGTTTCTTCTGTCGTTTCACCTTGGTAGCCTGCTTGGAAGCCGCGGTTAACGGCTTCGCCAATGGTTTTGGTCTTTTCTTCTAGCGTTCTGGCCGCTTCGCCGGCTTGCTTGGCGAGTTTTTCGATGTGTTTGGCGAACTCTTCGGCCTCGGCATCAGTGAATTTGTAGTGATTGTCTATGGTTAGGCTGAGTGACTCAAGCTCGTTATTCATTTCGCCAAGTGCCTTGCCTAGTTCTGATTGGCTTTTCTGGGTCGCTTCGTTAATGGTTTTTGTGGTTTCGTCAATGATGGTTTTGGCATCGGTTAATACATTTTTGGTCGTTGTTTCGGCTGCTTTGGTGGTGGACTCTATTTGCGATTCTATTTGCGATTCTACTTGCGATGCCAATTCGGCACTGTCGGTATTTTTGTTGGATTGCTCGGTGTTGGGCTTTTCCTCTGAACAGCCCGTGAGTAGCGCAACAAACAAGGCGGCAAATAGGGTGGTAAATAAGGTTGATTTGGTTGTATTTGTGTTTTGGTTTGTATTTGGGTTTGAGTTTTTCATGGTGGACTCCTTGTTAGATATTGGTTGGTTCATAAGTGGTTGCCAATAGATTGATAATAAGCTACTAATAAACTACTAATGGGTTGTCATAAGATTCAATTATAACATGCGAATAACTAGCGCGCATCATCTAGCACGCATCATCTTTAGTTTGTGTGTCGCTTGGGTGGTTTGCCAAGTCGTCATCCAGCCCATTGTCCAGCCCATTTTCCAGCTCGTCATCGAGTTCGCTATCGAACTCGCTATCGAATTCGTCACCCAAGCCGTCATCGGGTGAGTCAGGATAGGGTGAATCGAGAGACGAATAGTCTGTGTAAAGCCAGTCATCAAGCACACGGCTGAGCGTCTCTGCACCTTGTTTTTTGGATGACGATAATAGTTGTGCGCTGGCAAAATCCCAGTCGCGGCGCAATCGATTTTCAGCGCGAATCAAGGTTTGTTGCTGTTGGCTGCGGGAGAGTTTGTCGGCTTTGGTCAAGACAACATGCGCGAGTAAATTTACTTCGCCGCAAAAATCCAGCATCATCTCATCGATGGGTTGAAAAGGGTGGCGGCAATCCATGACAATCACCAGCCCAATCAAGGGTTCGCGAGCGGCCAAATAATCAGTGAGGTTTTGTTGCCATGCTTCGCGGGTTGTGCGGCTCACTTTGGCGTAGCCGTATCCGGGTAAGTCAACTAAAAAATATCCCTCATCAAGTGCGAAAAAATTAATTAGCTGTGTGCGCCCAGGTGTTTTACTGGTTTTGGCGATTTTTTGCTGTGTGAGATAATTGAGTGCGCTGGATTTTCCCGCGTTTGAGCGCCCTGCAAATGCAACCTCGCGGATGCTCTCTGGGCAACCACTGAGATTGGCGGCGCTGGTGAAAAATGTACAGTTTTTATAGTTTGATTTCATATTTTACGTTACAATAAGGGGCAATTAAATAGATACTATAAGGGAATTTTTTCCATTATGAAAAAAAATATTACTTTATCGTTATTATTTGGGTTAGTTTTGCCGACAGCCGTTTGGTCATCTGATGCCGTTGGTGAGGCGGCGTTGGTAGGCGATGCGACCGCTGGTGCGGGCAAGGTTGAGGCTTGTGTCGCCTGTCACGGCGTGGATGGCAAAGGGCTAAACCCAGAGTGGCCGCGTCTTGCTGGGCAAAATGCAGCCTATACCGCTAAACAACTGACCGAATTTAAAAGCGGTTTGCGCAAAGATCCTGTCATGGCGCCTCAAGCAGCGAATTTAAGTGAGCAAGATATCCTTGATATTGCCGCTTACTATGAGAGCATGGAAAAGGTATTTGATTTTGCAGGTGTCACGGCCGATGAAGACGTGACAGATGAGCTGCTGACTCGAGGCGAAAACCTCTATCGTGGGGGTGATTTGGCGCGTGGCATTACTGCGTGTACAGCCTGTCATGGTCCGACGGGGCTAGGTGTTGCGCCGTCAGCGTATCCGATGATTTCGGGGCAATACAAAGAGTACATTTCTGCTCAGCTAAAGGCTTTTCGTCTCGGCGCATTGATTGATGAGCAGGCTTCTACATCAAATCCAGCGGCCATGACTTATCGTGATAATGACCCAGGGCGAATGATGCGCAGTATCGCGGTTAAGTTAACTGACCGAGATATCGAAGCGCTATCCTATTATATTCAAGGGTTGCAGCCCTGACACTGAGCTGTTTTCAGTTAATTCTAAGATGATTTAAATGAGTTTGTTACAGCGTGTAATCTGTTGGTTAAGAAAGCAACCACATTGCCCTTTATGCTAATAGCACTGGATGGCTTATTCGCTGTGTCAGTTTTTACGGTCTTTACGTCTTAAACCAATTTATAAACCAATTTATTAACTGGAGATTAATCATGAGATTATTCAAACAAGTATTCTTTACCTTGTCGGCACTGGTGGCAATGACGGGCGCGGTGCAGGCGCAATCGCTATTTAATGAAGGTGCTGACTATACGGCACTGGCTAACCCGCTGGACCCGCAAAAAGCAGGGCAAAAGGAAGTCATCGAGATATTCTCATATACTTGCCCGCATTGTTATAATCTAGAGTCGCATATAAATGAATGGGCTGAGAATACTAAGCCTGAATCAGTCGGGTTTTATAAAATCCCAGCCACTGGTGGTTATTGGGAGTTTACGGCCCGAGTCAAGTATGTGGCAGAAAAACTAGGATTAGGGCATGATTTTGATATGGCTTATTTTGATGCTATCCACAAAGACAAGCAGCGCAAATTGATGGGGGATAAAAAAGCCGCCATTGAATTCATTGCAACCTTTGCTGGTATTAGCCCTGATGAAGTTGAGAAATCTTGGAAATCGCTACAGGTAGAGCGAAATCTGAAACGCTCGGAGCAAATTTATCAGCAGTCGGGTGTGACAGGTGTGCCTGCCGTGTTGGTCAATGGCAAGTACATGGTCAAATTGGGTAGTAATTACGAACGTTTTTTCCAAGTAATTGATTATCTATTGAAAACAACCGATGTGAAGTAGCGGCCAAAGTAGCGGCCAATGCTTGTTGGTACGATTGCCAATGACGAGATAAAACGCCGCTTCTGCGGCGTTTTTAATGGTGTTGTTGTCATGTGAGTTGTTTTGAACTGCTTGTTTAATTTGCATTTAAATAAATTATTAACAGCGACTTTAGTGGATAAATTGTGATGTCGTCAATAGTTAGAGACCCTTTGTCTTCGTTTCTTAATCAGCATGTGCCAGATTATCATGGCGTAGAACAAATAGCAGGGGATGCCAGTTTTAGGCAATACTATCGTGTGAGCACGCCTCGGTGTAGTTATGTGCTAATGGACGCGCCTCCAGCACTAGAAAATACGGCGCTTTTTCATCAAATCGCAATGGCCTTTGCCCAAGCGGGTATTCAAGTACCAGAAATTATCGAAGCCGATTTTGAGCAAGGATATTTGTTGTTATCTGATTTTGGTGACCAAACATTGTATGGTTTATTATGTGAAGATGCCGATACGTGGTTAACGCAAGCATTGGCTGTGTTATTCATGATACAAAAACAAGGCGGGCAGCAGATTCTGGCATTGCCTGACTATAGCGATGACCTGCTATGGCAAGAATTAAACCTCTTTCCGACTTGGTTTGTCCGTGAGTTGTTAGGTATGCGCTTGTCATCCTTGCAAGAATCGACATTAAAGCAGCTCAATTCGATGTTAGTCGAACAGGCCCTAAAGCAACCCAAAACCTGGGTGCATCGCGATTTTCATTCGCGTAATTTGATGCAAACGCCAACGGACTCGATTGGTGTGATTGATTTTCAGGACGCGGTTTATGGACCAATTACCTATGACTTAGTTTCCATTTTAAAGGACTGTTATATCCGTTACCCTGACGCACTGTTGGAAAAACAGTTAATGCGCTATTATATTCAATTAATAAGTGACGAATTGTATTATGGGGACTATGAGACATTTGTTCGCGCGTTTGATTGGATGGGGTTGCAGCGGCATGTCAAAGTCTTGGGGATTTTTTCGCGACTGAGCATTCGTGATGGCAAGCATCAGTATCTGAGCGATTTGCCGCGAGTATTCGATTATGTCAACGACGTGATTCAGCGGTATCCGAATTTTCAATTTGCACAGCCATTGTTTGAAACGCTTTATTTGCGGATGCATGCTGTTTTAAAGCAGCGCTAAAGCAGCATTAAACAACATTAAAGTTGAAAATTATTTTATAAATAACGTGATAGCATCGTGATAATAGTATGAAAGCAATGATTCTGGCGGCAGGTCGCGGTAAGCGTATGGGGAGGCTGACAGATAACACACCCAAGCCCCTCCTAATGGCTGGTGGCAAGGCGCTTATCGTGCATCAGATTGAGCGACTATGCGCCGCGGGATTTACGGATATTGTGATTAATCTGGGTTATTTGGGTTCGCAAATTGCTGAGACGCTGGGCACAGGGCGTGATTTTGGCGTAGAGATTGCGTACTCAATAGAGCCTGAAACGGGTTTGGAAACAGGTGGTGGTGTGTTTCAGGCGTTACCGCTATTAGGCGAAGCGCCTTTTTTGCTGGTGAGTGCGGACGTGTATAGTCATTTTCCGTTACACCGCATAAATGAACAGACACTGGCGAGCCAAGACGATGTGCATTTGGTGTTGACTGATGCACCGCTATTCCCTGCGAATTTTGGGTTGGCGGGTGGTCGTGTGATTGCAAAGCCTAGTTATACCTTTGCGGGTATCAGTGTTGTTCATCCACGGTTATTTACACAAGCAAGTTCGGGGGTTTATCCGATTGCACCGCTATTCAAAGCGGCGATTAATGCGGGTCGTGCAAGCGGTGCGCTGTATACAGGTATCTGGCACAACGTGGGTAATCCACGGCAATTAGCCGCATTGGATGCCGCCTTAAAAAATGATGTTGGGCAGGCGTGTGATTAGTGGATAATGCATTCCTACAGTTTTACTCGCGCCAAATGCTGTTTGATAGCGTGGGTGTTACAGGGCAATCGGTGCTACAGGCTAAAACCGTTATCATTGCGGGTGTTGGTGGGTTGGGGTGTCACGTTGCCCAAGCCCTAGCGGGTAGCGGCGTGGGGCGTTTAATTTTGGTTGATCATGACACAGTCGATGAAACCAATTTGGCGCGACAGACGTTATTTAATCAAGCAAGCATCGGTCAAAATAAAGCCGAAGTCGCGCAAAAGACCTTAGCCGCTCATTTTTCTTTTGTGGATATTGTTAGCGTTAATCGACCGTTTGATTCATCATTGGTGACAGATTATCGCCCTGATGTGCTGGTGGATTGCGGAGATAATTGGCCGCTGACACAGTGTTTGGACGGTGTGGCAAGTGCTGGAATGTGCCCCTTGGTTCATGCGTCGGTTAGTCGGTTTGAGGGGATTAGTTATACGCGTTTGGATGCAACATTTCCTGCGTTAACGGCGTTGTTTTCACGGCCAATGGCTGAGGAAAGCTGTTCGCAAAGTGGTGTTTTGACACCTGCAGTTGGCTTGCTTGGGTATGTGCAGGCATGTCAGGTGCTGCGTGTTTTGCTTTATCCTACGCTAGGAGAGATACTGCCACAAATGTTGCTGTTTGACGGGGCGACTATGGGATTTCGCACCATTTCTGTGGCAAAACAATAAAACCGAACGACGCAACATTGGTTCGTAGCGAGTTTGTTGCGAGTATTTAACGATTTATGCATTGAGCCGAAGGGCTTCTATGCTAAAATACGCATCTTAATCAATTTGTAATTAACAACGAATAGGAAAAATTATGACAGAACGTACTATTTCAATTATCAAACCTGATGCCGTCGCTAAAAATGTCATCGGCCAAATTTATGACCGCTTTGAAAAAGCAGGGCTTCGCGTGGTTGCTGCGAAGATGATGCAATTAAGCGATGAGCAGGCCAAGGCTTTTTACGCGGTGCATCAGGCGCGTCCTTTTTATAATGACTTGGTCTCATTTATGACCTCTGGTCCCGTGATGGTGCAAGTGTTAGAAGGCGAAAACGCGATTGCGAAAAATCGTGAAGTCATGGGCGCGACTAATCCAGCCGAAGCAGCGCCAGGCACCATCCGCGCTGATTTTGCGGCGAGCATTGATGAAAATGCCGTACACGGCTCTGATGCGCCAGAGACGGCGGCCGAAGAGATTAAATTCTTCTTTACCGACGCTGAGCTTTGCGCACGCAAGCGCTAGTCAATACGTCTTTGAAATGGATGGCTTGTGCGGAATATTGACACGTGTTATTTATCCACACTTTGCCCACGCTTTACCCACACTTCACCCGCGCTGATGTGTATTGATGTGTGCTGATGGTCATCGTTTGATTTAACGCAGGATTTATGATTAATTTATTGGATTTGTCGTTTACGGAGTTGAAGCAGTTTTTTGCCGATATGGGTGAAAAGCCTTTTCGTGCGACACAAGTTATGCAGTGGATTTATCATGAAGGGGTGTTAGATTTTGATGCGATGACCAATTTGTCTAAGGCATGTCGAGAAAGTTTAAAAACGAATGCGACGTTGACACTGCCTGACATTGTGACGCGCCAGCACTCTCAAGATGGGACGAGAAAATGGCTGCTTAATGTGGCAGGCGGTAATGCCATCGAGGTGGTTTTTATCCCTGAGAATGAACGCGGTACGCTGTGCATTTCTTCGCAAGCAGGGTGCGCGTTGGCTTGTCCATTTTGTTCGACGGCACACGAAGGATTTAACCGAAATTTGAGTGCGGCTGAAATTATCGGCCAAGTTTGGATTGCGATGCAGGAACTGGGTTGGCAAAAAAGCGGGCGCCGTAAAATCACCAATGTGGTTTTTATGGGGATGGGTGAGCCGTTATTGAATTATCAAGCGGTCGTCAAAGCCGCTAATTTGATGATGGATGATAGAGGGTTTGGGCTGTCTAAACGCCGTGTCACCATCTCTACGTCTGGGATTGTGCCCAAAATACATGCGTTAAAGACAGACTCATCTGTTGCGCTGGCTGTGTCGTTGCATGCGCCAACCGATGAATTGCGCGATGTGATTGTGCCTATTAACAAGAAGTATCCGATTGCCACGTTGATGGATGCTTGCAAAGCCTTTGTTCAAGACGAACACCGCAAAAAGCATATCACGTGGGAATACGTAATGCTGGACGGGGTAAACGATAGCTTGGCGCACGCACGCGATTTGTATCAATTGGTTAAGGACTTACCTGGAAAGATTAACTTAATTCCGTTTAACCCATTCCCTGGTTCTACTTTTAGCACATCAACGCCAGAGACCATTGCGGCGTTTCAACAGTGCTTGGTCAGCAAAGGGGCGCTGGTAACCGTGCGTAAAACACGGGGTGACGATATCGCAGCCGCGTGCGGCCAACTCGTGGGCGAAGTCAAAGACAAGAGTCGGCGTGAACGTATTTTAGTGAGGCAAAGATGAAAGTAACAACGAAACTGATAGCAGCCAGTGTATTGGCTGTTCAATTTTTATTGGCGGGGTGTATCACCAGTGTTGATGGCGATGAGCCACCAGAGCCAAAACCTGAGGCAGCCGCGCAAAGCCACTTTGAATTGGGTATTCAATATATCCAGCGTGAGCGCTATGATTTGGCTGAGCATCGGTTACAGCGTTCAATCGAGCTTTTCCCAATGCCAGAAGCGTATAATGCGTTGGCGTTGGTTTATGAAGAAGTTCGGCAGAATTTGCTGGCCGAAGAAGTCTATGAAAAAATGATAGCCGAATTTCCAGACTTTGGTCGTGGCTATATGAATTACAGTATCTTTTTGTGTAAATATGACCGCAAAGACCAAATTAAATCATTGATTGACCGCATGCTGGCTAGTGATAGAACGCTGGCAGCGCTCGGTGAAATTTCTGCTGCTGAGTGTTACCGCGCAAATGGCGATGAAGCACAAGCCATTGTGCATTATCAGCGGGCATTGGAGTACGAACCTTATTCCGCAGGTGCTTTGTTGCCGTTGGCTGAAATTGATATATCCAAAGGATTTATCCCAGAGGCAAAGCAAAAAGTCGATACGGTAAATAACCAAATTGGTTATAGTGCGCGGTCGGTTTATCTGTCGATTTTGATTGCTCAAGAGTTAGGCAATCAGCTTGAATTGCGTAATTTAATGCGAGTTATGCAAACGCGTTACGCAGGCACTGAGGAAGCAAAAATACTCTTTGGCGGAGCCTAAACATGACAGAAAACTCAGCACAAGGCGATGCTGTCAATAAAAAGGCACATGAAACCGCTGAGCAACCAAGCGCAGATTTAATGGCAGCCCCAATCGATATTGGTGCAGATTTTCGGCAATCTCGCGAAGCGCTGCAAATTAGCATTGATGAGGCGGCAAAGACGACCAAATTGACGGTAAGCGTCATCGAATCCATCGAGGACAATGAATTTACCGCAATTGGCACTGCCGTTTATGTACGCGGTTATTTAGGGATTTATGCCAAATATTTAGGGTTAAATGCATCGGAGTATATCGCGGCATACGATGCGCAATACCCACAAGAAAACATTGCGTTACGCCCTTCTGTGGCACATAACCTAAACGGTGGACGGCAAAAAACTAAACGCCACAGCAAAACGCTGTCGTTTGCAGTGGCGTTGGTGAGTTTTGTTGGTTTGATTTACGCCTATTTATCGTTGGTTGAGCCGAGATTGTTTCGTCAATCAGTTGGCAATGATACGGCACTTACTGCGCGCCAATCTGGCGCAGCGAGTAACGCAGATAATTCGGGTAATGCAGATAATGCACAAACGTTGGATGGCATTGCATTGACATCGACAGCAATTGACGCGACAACGGGCGCTGAAAATGACACAACTGATGCAACGGTTGCTCGGCTGATTGACGAGGCGAACCAAGCAAATACCCTAGCAAGTGATGTGTTAGGGGGGGCAAACAATAACGCAGCAAATGGCAGTGATGTAGCAGGCACTGCGCTGACTGACGGCGAGAGCCCCGCCGTAGTCCTCGAAAGCCCAGAAAATGAGACGAATAATGAAACAGGTGACGAAGCTGCCACGGATGAAGCTGCCACGGATGAGACACCGGTGACGGCAACGCTTAAGATTCGATTTAATCAAGATGCGTGGATTCAGATAAAAGATGCCACTGGGGAAAACTTAGCAATCAACACGTATGGACGCAACAAATCCATTGATATATCAGGAGAATTACCGTTTGTTGTGAATTTAGCCAGACCAGAAGCCATTGACAGTATTTTATTTAACGACGCGCCAATTAATATCGCAGATTATAAAGTTGGCAACATTCAGTATGAAATAACCACCAAATAATAACCACTAAACAATAACCGCCAATTAAAAATCGCCAAGTAATGACTAAACAACCTTTTCAATCCATTCGTGGTATGCGTGATATTCGCGACGAAGACGCCCTTGCGTTTGAATATGTGATGTCCGTCATTCGCCAAAAATTACAAAGCTATGGTTACCAACCATTTCACCCACCTATCTTGGAAAACACCGCATTGTTTCAGCACTCGATTGGCGAAGGCACTGATGTGGTAGAAAAAGAAATGTTTACTTTTGAGGACGAAGGTGAGCATTTGTGTCTCCGACCCGAAGCCACAGCAGGTATGGTACGCGCTGTTTTGCAGCATGGGCTGACGTTTGGCGCGCATAAATTGTGGACGGCAGGCCCGATGTTTCGTCGGGAACGCCCACAAAAAGGGCGTTATCGGCAATTTCATCAAGTCTCCGTCGAGGCGTTTGGTGTAGAGACCCCCGAGCAAGATGCCGAGCAAATTATATTTGCACACGAGCTTTGGCAAGCATTAGGCATTGCCGATGCGGTGACGTTACAAATTAACACCTTGGCGACCACTGACATTCGCCACGCGTATCGCAGGACATTGGTCGATTATTTTAGCGCACAGGCGGATGCCCTAGATGATGATAGCCAGCAACGACTAAGCAAAAACCCGCTGCGGATTTTAGACAGCAAAAACCCTGATATGCAGCCACTTATTCAGGCGGCGCCTAAGCTATTTGAACAGCTTGATCAAGCCTCGCAGCAGCATTTTGATCGGGTGCTCAGCTGTCTGGATCAGGCAGGCATCAATTACACGATTAACCCGACGTTGGTCCGTGGATTGGATTATTATAATCATACGGTTTATGAATGGGTGACAGAGTCGCTGGGAGCGCAAGGGACGATTTGTGGTGGTGGTCGCTATGATGGTTTAGCGGCGCATTTGGGCAAAAAATCGACACCTGCGGTTGGATTTGGGTTAGGTATTGACCGCGTGGTACTATTAATGCAGGCAATGGATGTTGTGCCACATCAGTCAGCGGTGTTGGCTTATTTTGTATTATTAGATGAAGCGGCACGATCCAGCGGATTAGTCCTTGCTAATGCGGTTCGTAACGCTTGCCCAAACGCGACAGTGCTGACCCACTTAGGATTACACAATGCCAAAGCCCAGTTTAAAAAAGCAGACCAAGCGGGTGCACGCTTTGCGGTAGTGATTGGTGAGTCTGAGCGGCTATCGCAACAAGCAACGGTAAAAACGCTGGCGTGCGGTACACAAGCTACGGTGCCGTTTGCCGAGTTACCCGACTATTTATCGAGTCAACAGACTAAAAGCAACTAAAAACTAAATTACTAAAACATAATTAACAATTAATGATTTAAACGTCATAGGAATATACGATGGATAAAATTGAAATAGACCGCACCGAACAAGAACGCGAAGAGTTAGTCAAACAGTTTATCAAAGATTACTGGTTAGTCGCGGTACTCGCCGTTGGTGGTGCGATTGGTTTGGTTTATGGGCTTGAATACTATAAAAAGCGCCAGTTTCTAACGTACAATGATGCGGCAATGAATTTGTCTGCTGTTGAGGCGGCGCTAACAGATAATGCGACAGAGACAGCGCTTAATTCAGTGACTGCCATGCAGCAACAAAATGACCAAGCCAAGACAGGTTTTGCGACGGTTGCCACGCTGTCGCTTGCCAAACATTATTTTGATAGCAAAGACTATAAAGCGGCATTGGCACAATACGACTGGCTAATCGCCAATGCACCAGACGCCGCTTATCAGCAAATGGCATCAATCAGAAAAGCAAGAGTGCTGGCAGAGATGGGCGAGGTGACGCAAGCCGTTGAAGCCTTGTCTCGCGTCGAATCGACAAATTTTATGGATGAAGCCAATTTGCTCAAAGGTGATATCTATTTAGCCGATGCGCAATTTGAACAAGCGATTTCGGCTTATGAATCCATTTCGGATTTGATTAATCCGCAGCTGGTCCAGCAGCGATTGGACATTGTCAATATTAAAAAAGCACAAGCGGATACCCAATGAACCGACTGATACTACTTGGCTTATTCGCCACCTTATTATCTGGATGTAGCGGCTTTTTTTTGGGAGAGCCTAACTTGGCTGAACCAGAAAAGTTGCCATCTAATCCAAATGAAGTCAACGTATCACGACATTGGCAACAAAAAATAGGCAAAGGCACAGCCGACAGCACCCTAAGGCTGACCCCCAAAGTCATTGGCGATAGGGTCTATATGGTCAGTGCGGACGGGCTGTTGCGTGCCTTTTCGCTAGACACGGGTGAGCGCCAATGGCAGCGGCAATTAGGTCACGCCATTAGTGCAGGGGTGGCAGGCGATACAACGAGTCCAGCAACGAATTCGGCAACGAGTTCGACAGCTTTGGTTGTGGGGACAGAAAATGGGGTATTAATGGCGTTTTCTAGCACAGACGGTAGCCCATTATGGTCTTACCCATTGAGCACTGAAATTATTGCCAGCCCAACCGTGACCAACGGTCGTGTGATTGCGAGAACGATTGATGGGCAAGTGACTGCATTGACGGCTGATCGTGGTGAAGTACTATGGAAACAAGATATTGGCGTTGCAGACCTCACCATTCGCGGGAATGCCGAGGCCCTGAACTTGGGCGAAGTCCTGTTGTTTACCAATGGACGCGGCACAATTACGGTATTGTCTATCGCTGATGGCCGACCCGTATTAACGGCGCCAGTCGTGATTGGTCGAGGGATGACAGAAGTCCAGCGTATCGCGGACTTGCTTGCAACCCCAACGATTAACGAAGGTGTTTTATTTCTCAGTGCGTATCGTCACAAGACGCTGGCGATTGACTTGCAGTCAGGCGGTTTGGTTTGGGAGCAAGCGGTGGCATCTGCACTAGATTTGTTTGCTGATTCGCGTTATGTTTATGTTGTCGATAAAGATAGCATTATCTATGCGCTCAATCAAAAAGACGGCAAAGTGGCATGGCAAAGTGAGGTATTAAAAGGCCGACGAATTTCACCGTTATCAGGTGACGGCGTGCATTTGTTGACGGTTGACATGGATGGACAGTTGGTGGCTTTAGACAGTCAAGACGGCAGCCTACTAGCGTATGAGTCGGTGGGCAAGTCACGTGCACATATTGCGCCGCTACGATTTGACCAAAATCGTTGGTTGACCTTTACGCGGGATGGTCGCTTAACACAGATTGAGTTAAGCGCAAAATGAATGAATTTATCATGCCCATTATTGCATTGGTTGGGCGTCCTAACGTAGGGAAATCGACACTGTTTAACCTACTCACTCGCTCTAGAGATTCGCTGGTGGCGGATTATCCTGGCGTGACGCGAGATCGCCAGTATGGATTTGGGAAAATAGGGCCTTGTCCTTACTGGGTAGTCGATACTGGCGGGATGCTACGGGATGTCGAACGGCTTGATAATGCCGTTGACCAGCAAGCCCGTTTAGCCGTGGCTGAATGTGATGCGGTGTTTTTTTTGGTCGATGCCAAAGAAGGGCTGCAAGCCGATGACTATGCGATTGTCGAGTATTTGAGGCAGCAAAACAAACCCTTTTATTTGCTGATTAATAAAATTGATACTGGCGACAGGGATTTATTGATGGCCGAATTTTATGCGTTGGGCATCGAGCAAACGCATGGCGTATCCGCTGCACATAAAAAAGGCGTAAACCCATTGATGGAGTTGGTGCTGAGTGATTTTGCCAGCGATTATAAGCCAAACGACGAAATACGACCCAAACGGTTAAATTTAACGGTGATTGGTCGCCCCAATGCAGGCAAGTCTACGTTAATTAATCGATTTTTAGGGGAAAACCGCGTTATTGCTTCAGAGGTAGCTGGCACGACACGCGATAGCATTGCGATTCCTTTTACCTACGATGACCAAGACTATACCTTGGTTGATACAGCGGGTGTGCGTCGTAAATCCCGTGTCGATGCGCATATTGAAAAAATATCCGTTATTAAAACGCTACAGGCTATCGAACAGGCGAATGTCGTGTTATTGATGCTGGATGCACACGAGGGTATCGGTGATTTGGATGCGCACTTATTGGGTGTGGCGGTGGATGCAGGTAAAGCACTAGTGGTCGCGGTTAATAAATGGGATCACATGAATGATTACGAAAAATTTAAACGCAAAGATGAGCTTGCCAGAAAACTACACTTTATTGATTACGTGCAAATTCATTATATTTCCGCACTGCATGGCACGGGCATCCGTGATGTGCTAAAATCTGTTTGTACGGCGCATGCGGCGTCTTTTGCTGATTTATCAACCAATCAGTTAACCACACACTTGCAAGCATTAGTTCATAAGCACCAGCCAGCGTTAGTGAGCGGTTATTCTGTCAAGATGCGCTATGCACACCAAGGCGGTAAAAACCCACCGATTATCGTGATTCACGGCAGTCGATTGAGTCATTTGCAGGCGTCTTACTTACGCTATTTGGAAAAAGGGATGCGTGAAAAGTTTGGGCTATATGGCACGCCCATTCGATTCCAGTTAAAGGAATCGTCAAACCCCTTTACGCACTAGTTATGCTTGCATAATTGTTAAATGATTACTTACTGAATTATTACCCAAAATTATTACCCAAAATCGCCAGGAGAAATTATGTTGAGTCGATTGATTCTTATTTTATGTGTATTTGCCTCATTGGCACAGGCCAAAGTTGAGCCAGATGTCAAACTAGAAGCAAAACCAGAAGCAAAGCACAGTGCGCAATTAAAGCTAATGGATGCCTTTTTGGCTCAACACCACTACCAAAGCCAACTACTCGATGATGCGCAGTCCAAGATTGTATTGGCTAAGTATCTAGAGATGCTTGACTATCGCAAGCTATTGTTTACAAAAAAGGACGTTGATTATTTTTCGCAGTACGAAACAACCATCGATGATTTTGTTCACAAAGGCGATTTGAATTTTATTTTTGATATTTACATGCGTCACAAGCAGGCCAGAATAGCGCAGATTGATTGGGTATTGCGTCACTTAGAAAAACCAATGTCCGAACAGCGGACAGACGCGATTAATACCGATTACGACAATATGCCGTGGGCAACAGATGAGGCCGCGCGCCAATCACGCTGGGAACAGCATGTGCAAAATGAATGGATTTTATTGCGTTTGGCGAGCCAAGATGATGAAAAAGCCAGAGAAACACTAAAAAAACGCTACGAAAATATTAAAAAACGGTTGCAGCGTGTTGATTCGGATGAAATTTTTCAGACCTTTGCT
This sequence comes from Ostreibacterium oceani, assembly GCF_009362845.1. Lineage (NCBI taxonomy): Bacteria > Pseudomonadati > Pseudomonadota > Gammaproteobacteria > Cardiobacteriales > Ostreibacteriaceae > Ostreibacterium > Ostreibacterium oceani. The sequence continues at coordinate 85,667 of NZ_WHNW01000003.1, forward strand.
AACGCAATGACAGCGGTGTATGACCCGCATACGAGCTATTTTTCTCCCGTATCGAGTGAAGACTTTGACATTAACATGAGTTTGTCTTTGGAGGGTATCGGTGCGCAGTTGACGATGGAAGAAGAGCTAGTCACCATCACCAAATTAATTCCTGGTGGTCCCGCAATAAAATCAGGGCAGATTCAATCAGGTGATAAAATTTTAGGGGTTGCGCAAGGAAAAGATGGCCCAATGGAAGACATTGTGGGTTGGTTAACGCGCGATGCAGTCAAATTGATTCGGGGAAAACGTGGCTCAACGGTGCGCTTGCGTCTGCAACGTGCGCATAGCGATGAAATCGACGAAATCACGTTGATTCGCGATAAGATTAATTTAGAAGAATCAGCCGCTAAATCTGAAATTAAAACCATTGAACGAGAAGGTAAAAAATATCAGCTGGGTGTCATTACTATTCCCAGTTTCTATTTAGATTTTGAAGCGGTACGTCGTGGTGATAAAGCGTATCGTTCTACGACCGAAGATGTCAAAGTATTAATTGATGCACTTGAAAAAGAAAAAATCGATGGATTAGTGATTGATCTGCGCTATAACGGCGGAGGGGCACTAGAAGAAGCGGTTAATTTGACGGGATTATTTTTTGATAAAGGTCCAGTCGTGCAGGTGCGCCGTGCCGATGGGGACCTGACTGTCCACGAAGACGAAGACAACAAAACTTATTATGCTGGACCGCTGGCGGTGTTAATCAATAACCAATCGGCTTCTGCTTCAGAAATTTTTGCAGGCGCGATTAAAGATACCGACCGAGGTTTGGTGTTGGGGCAGCCGACTTTTGGCAAGGGTAGTGTGCAGAATATTATTGATTTAGAACGCTTTATCCCTACATTTAAAAACCAGCTAGGTAAGTTAAAAATGACGATTGCGATGTTTTATCGCATCAACGGCAGTTCGACGCAATTAAAAGGGGTTAAGCCTGATATCTATATCCCGAATGCAGAAAGCCTAATGCCTTATGGCGAGAGCGAAGAAGCATTTGCGTTGCCTTGGCGAACGATCCAATCGGTCGTGCATCCAGACTTTTTGCTGGTAAAGCCGATTTTACCTGCGCTACAAACACGTTACGACAAAAAGAACCAAGAAAACCCCGTTCTTCAAAATTTGATTGCGATTCATGCGTATGAGAAGCAATTAATGGACCAAAAATCATTCTCGCTGGATTTGGCGAAACGCCAATCCGAAAAAACCACCCGCCAAGAAAAATTACTGGCGTTGCAAAATAACTATCGACGAATTTACGGCTATCCTTTATTGACCGAAGATGATCTCGATAAAAAAGAAACCGATAAAAGCGAGGCTGAAAAACAAGCCGATGAGGACTACCAAGTTGATGCGATACTTGATATTGCACTTGAGACGGTCTCTGATTATATTGAATTAATTACCGAGCAGCCAGCAGAATCAACAGTCGCTGGAAAGAAATCGGCCAGTGAATAGGGTTAGGCTTCATTGGGTTAGCCTTCATTGGGTTAGCCTTCATCGGCTATAACGTTAGATCACGGGTGTTAATTTCGGACGCTAAATCGCAGACGCTAATTGTGGGCGTTAATCGCGGGCGTTAATCGCGCGCTGTAGTGCAACGAGAATCAATAGGCTAGGTATAACTATCAGCGTCGTTAAGACGAAAAATAGCGCCCAATTGCCATCTAAACCATCGACAACAAAGCCACTGGCAGATGATACCGATGTGCGCCCAAAGTTCGCCATAGAGGCAAGCAGCGCGTATTGGCTGGCTGAGAAGGTCGTGCTGGTCAAATGCGTGATAAAACTCACGAGCACCACCGTCGCAAAGGCAGACGTAAATCCATCGAATAAAACGGCAAAGAAAAACGCCAACTCATTAGGACCAATCACGGCAATTAAGGCAAATAATAAATTCGTCCCCGCCATGGTCACTCCACCAATCAATAGCCCTTTGAATGCGCCGAGTTTGACGTTGAGATAAGCCGCGATTAGAGTAAAAACAATCGTAATAACCCAGGTGACCATTTTTGAATATTTGCTAATTTGCGTGTTGGTATAACCGATTTCTTTGTAAAACGTAATCGACATACGCCCAAGAAATGCTTCGCCCATTTTAAAGGTGAATAAAAATAAGAGCAGTAACAGGATGACACGCATGCCGTGGCGCGCTACCAAGTCTTTGAATGGTAGGATAATCGTCACCAGTATTCGCGCAATAATCCGTGGGTATTGTTGGTGTCTAGATTGTTTTGTAAGCGATTGTTGTGTAAGCGATTGTTCTTCGGCTTGGTAGCGCATTTGTCTATCGTTGGCTTGCTCTTTGATGGTCAGCATAACAACAACCGCCATAAACCAGCAAAACCCACTCATCCAAATAAAAATTTCAGCCCAATCAAGCGATGTTTCGCCTTTTAAGAAAAAGGCAAATGCACCTAATAAGCTATAGCCTGTCCACCAACCACTAACTGCCATGGCTGCCGCGAGGGGGATTTTATTCCCCAAGGCATGCTCGACACGATATGCATCAATGGCAACGTCCATTGTTGCGCTTAATCCCGCAATACCAAAGGCGAGTAGTGCGAGTAATTTGAGGTTGGCATTGGGGTTAAGCTGGGCAATGCAAAAACACAAAATCCCCATTGCCATCAGCAAAGTGATAATCCATGATTTGCGCTGGGTACACCATTTTTTAGGTAGTAGATAAAACCGATCGAGTAGCGGTGCCCACAAAAAATTAATTGCATAAACGACAAAAATACCGCCAAATAATCCGATAGCTGAGCGTGTAAGCCCCGCATCCGTTAGCCAACCTGTCAATGCTGAGCCAATCAATACCCAAGGAAAGCCACTGCAAACGCCGAGTAAAAATATACGGATAAGGCTAGGTTGAAATAGTTGTCTGAAATAATTCAATGGGGTATACCGGTTGTATGGCTGGAGTCATCAGGTCAAATGAGCGATAGATTATAGCATTTTCCACGCTAAATGCGTTCATAAAATCTAGGGGCTAAAAAATAAGGCAATGGCAGCTGTTGCTATCAAACACCGGTCGCATGAAACACTGATAGCATGAAACACTGATAGCATGAAACACTGATAGCATGAAACACTGATAGCATGAAACACCGATAGCATGAAACACCGATAGCATGAAACACCGATAGCATGAAACGCTGGCAGCAAGGCGGTGGATATTTGTGTTTTTCTGCATTTTTCTGCGTTTGTTTGTATTTTTCTGTCGTTGCTGCTAGGCAAAGAATTATTGATGCCTTTCGCCAAATCCCGCGAAAATAAGGTAGAATAGGCATCTATTTTGTATCAAATAAACAGTGGAACTATGCAATACGATATCGTCATCGGTTTGGAAATTCATGTCCAATTAAATACACAATCTAAGCTATTCTCGAGCGCGCCAACGGCATTTGGTGCGCCACCTAATACCCAAGCCAATCTCATTGATTTAGCGATGCCTGGCGTGCTGCCCGTGTTAAACGAAGCCGCGGTTCGCAAAGCGGCGATATTTGGATTTGCGATTAATGCAACGGTCGCCAACCATTGTGTGTTTGACCGTAAAAACTATTTTTACCCAGATTTACCCAAAGGCTATCAAATATCTCAACTGACGCATCCTATTGTGCAACATGGTGAAATTGAGATTGAGTGTGATGATGGTACGTTTAAAACGATTCAAATTGAGCGTGCGCATTTAGAGGAAGACGCGGGGAAATCATTGCACGAAGATTTTGCAGGGATGTCGGGGATTGATTTAAATCGCGCAGGCACGCCATTGATTGAGATTGTCACAGCGCCGGTGTTATCCAGTGCCAAAGAAGCCGTCGCTTATATGAAGAAAATTCACTCGTTGGTACGTTATTTGGGTATATCTGATGCCAATATGCAAGAAGGCTCGTTTCGATGCGATGCCAACGTATCGATAAAACCGAAGGGGCAAACCGCGCTCGGCACCCGAACAGAAATTAAAAATCTCAACTCATTTCGGTTTATTGAGCAGGCCATTAATTATGAAGTCGAACGCCAGCAAGACTTGTTAGCCGTGGGCAAAACTGTGGTGCAAGAAACACGATTATACGACCCCGATGCAGGCGAGACGCGCGCAATGCGTAGCAAAGAGACGGCAAATGACTATCGCTATTTCCCAGACCCTGATTTAGCGCCCGTTAAACTGAGTGAAGCCTATCTGGCTGAAATTCGCAGTGCAATGCCTGAGTTACAGGCTAGTAAAATCGCGCGCTACCATGCTGAATACGGCATTAAACATGAAGATGCCGTGTTGCTGGTCGAGACTTATGAAACGGCGCAGTATTTTGAGTCCGCTAGTCAACAAGGCAATGGAAAAATGGTGGCAAATTGGATGATTAGCGATTTATTACCCAGCCTTAAAGCCGAAGGGTTGGCTATCCAAAACGCGCCGATTACCCCACCCGTATTTGCGCAATTAATCCAGTGTGTCAATGACGGAACGATTTCGGGTAAAGCAGGAAAAACGGTATTTTCCGCGCTCTGGCAAGGTGAAACCGACGTACAGCAAGTCATTAACGACAAAGGGTTGTCGCAAATGTCTGATGCCTCAGAATTAGCGGCGATAGTCGATGAGATGCTTGCCGCTCATGGTGCGCAATTTGAAGATTTCAAACAAGGTAACGATAAAATGATGGCGTTTTTTGTCGGACAAATGATGAAAAAAACCCAAGGCAAAGCTAACCCTAAGTTGGTCAATGAACTGATTCGGAAAAAGGCATCAACATCATGATTGATCAGATTAATACGGTTGGCAGTGCTGGTAATACTGATAGTGCTGATAGCGCTGATAGCCTTGATAGTTTGCAAAAATTTTTGTTAAAGGATTTAGCCATTCGCGGCGCGATTGTGTCGCTGCAATCGAGCTGGCAAGAGGTGTTAAACCGCCGTCCCTACCCACCGCAAATGACCGAATTACTGGGTCAAGCCACCGCGGCAACGTTGCTAATGACTGCCAATATCAAATTTGATGGACGTTTGACGTTGCAATTACAAAGCGAAGGCGATTTGCGTTTGGTCGTGGTACAAAGTGATAATCAATTGGCTTTTCGTGCATTAGCCCAATGTAAACCAATCAAAACCAACCAGTTAAGCACGATTACTGAAAATGGCATCATCGCTATCTCCCTAGAAAATAAACACGAAAAACAGCCATACCAAGGCTTGGTTGGTGTGCAGGCCGATGCGTTATCTGAGAATATTGAATTTTATTTCAATCAATCCGAACAACTAAAGACACTACTCGTGTTGCGTGCAAATGATCAACAGGCTGGCGGTGTGCTGTTACAAGCGATGCCGCAATGTGATGCCAGCGAAGATGATTGGCAGCGCTTGCGTTATGTGTTGAACACGTTTTCCTTGCGTGAGTTAAGAGCCATTGACTTGCCAACAAAGCTACAGCGGTTGTTTGCCGAAGACGAAGTGGTCATTTTCCCAGAATCACACCCAAATTTTGACTGCACGTGCAGTGAAGAAAGAACGTTAATGATGCTCAATAGTTTGTCTGTTAGCAAATTAGAGGACATCATCCACAAGGACACTGCTATCAACATTGCTTGTGATTTTTGCGGTCAGACTTACCGCCATGATGCGGCAACCATTCAAGCGTTGTTGGCAAATCGTCAACATCCCAATTAATCCAGTTACCTTATCGTTGACTATGCACATTCATTTTGTCGGTATTTGTGGAACATTTATGGCAGGGCTTGCGAGGATAGCGCATGCACTTGGGCATGAAGTCAGCGGCTCGGATGCGGCATTTTATCCGCCCATGTCTCACCAGTTGGCTGAAATGGGTGTGACCACTTATCACGGCTATGATAAAGATATTTGGGCAGCAGTACAGCCTGACTTGGTAGTCGTTGGCAATGTGTGTAAACGCGGTATGCCATTGATTGAATCCATGCTAATGCACGGATTGCCTTATACCTCTGGGGCGGCATGGTTGGGCGAACAAGTGCTAAAACAGCGCCATGTCTTTGCACTGGCAGGAACGCACGGTAAAACCACGACCACGGCGATGCTGATTCATATCCTATACCAACAAGGCATTGCGGCAGGCTATCTTGTTGGCGGTGTGATGCAGGGCTTTGATCATTCAGCTGCACTCGGAGAGTCGGACTATTTTGTCATTGAAGCGGATGAATATGATACCGCTTACTTTGATAAACGCCCCAAATTTGTACACTATGCCCCCGATACGTTAGTCATCGGTAATGTAGAGTTTGATCATGCTGATATTTATGATGATTTACAGCAAATCCAGCGACAATTTCATTATGCGGTTAGACTGGTTCCGCCACAGGGAACTGTGATTTTTGGCACAGGGGATACCGTTGATGCGGTTAGGGCAAAAGGGGTTTGGTCAGCGCAAATCCAAGTTGGCGAGACGGTATTGCGGCAAGGCAATCAGCTATTGCATCCAGATGGTTCACTGCTTGCGACACTGCCTGATAACTTGATTGGCGAGCACAATTACAGCAATGCACTACACGCTGCTTTGGCGGCTCAGTCTGCTGGTGTGAGTATGACTGATTCCATGGCGGCCTTGGCGAGTTTTAAAGGGGTTAAGCGCCGCTTAGAAGCGCTCGCCTGCATTAATGGCATTACGATTTACGACGATTTTGCGCATCATCCGACTGCCATTGCGATGACGCTGGCGGCGCTAAAAAAACAAGCACCCAATAAGCGTGTCATTAGTGTGTTTGAGCCACGCTCTAATACGATGCAGATGGGGGTCCATCGCGACAGTTTGCCAGCGGCGTTTGTTGATTCAGATAAGACGTTTATTTATCGCGATGCAAGCATCAGCTGGGATATCCTTGGAGGTGCGGATAAAGCAACTCATCCAGCAATAAATTCAGACGTTTGGGCAACGGCGCCGTTGATTTACGACAACATAGCGCAATTGCTTGCTGACTTAATCGATACATTACGACCCGATGATACGGTCGTTATTATGAGTAATGGTCATTTTTTTGGACTGCATGAGCAATTAATATCTACCTTGAGAGACACCTATGACAGCGCCTAATTCTGATAGTACTGAGAAAGTAGCCGATGCAACGTTAACGGAATCAAAAAAATCAACCAAGATGCCTGTCGCGGTAGCGATAACAGGCGCTTCGGGCGGCAAATATGCACTGCGTTTGTTAGCGCAATTATTGCATGCTGGCGAGCAGGTTTATCTTATGATTTCACAAGCGGGTCTGATGGTGCTTGCGATGGAGGAGGGGCTTAAACTCAGCAATCGTCCAAAGGAAATTCAAAAACGATTAATCGATTATTTTCAGTGTGAGCCCAATCAATTACAGGTTTTTGGTGAGCAAGATTGGTTAGCGCCGCCTGCCTCAGGTTCGGCAAAACTTAAAGGCATGGTCATTATTCCTTGTACCACAGGCACGCTAGGCGCGATCGCGGCAGGCGTTAGTAATTGCTTGATTAACCGAAGTGCAGACGTTTGTCTCAAAGAAAAAAAACCGCTCATTATTGTCGTGCGAGAAACGCCATTCTCATCGATTCATTTAGAAAATATGCTAAGGTTAAGCCAAGCAGGTGCGACTATTATGCCTGCCAATCCTGGGTTTTACCATCACCCCGAAACGATAATGGATATTATTGATTTTATGGTGGCGCGGGTTTTGGATCACCTCGGTGTGCCCCAGCAGCTCCTTGAAGAATGGGGGAAGTAATTAACTTAGCACCAATGCGCAACCAACGTGTAGCAGAGATACAACCGAGATGCAATCGAACTGCAACCGAACTGCAATTGAAATGAGGAGGCGAGGCTGTGCCAGCAATCATTCTATTGAATAAACCGTATAATTGCTTGTCGCAGTTTACCGACGACTCAGGTCGAGATAATTTAAGCCATTACATTAAGGTGACGGGGTTTTATCCTGCAGGACGCTTAGATTATGACAGTGAAGGACTGCTCATTTTAACGAATAATGGGCGGCTCCAAGCACAAATCACCGATCCTGCTTACGCCAAGCCAAAAACCTATCTCGCGCAAGTTGAAGGAGAAATAACGAAATCGGCATTAGCTGATTTACGTCAGGGTGTTTGCTTAAAAGACGGCATCACACGCCCTGCAAAAGCCGTCAAATGTGGCCCGCCAAAACTATGGCCTAGAAATCCGCCGATTCGCTATCGTCAGCAGATTCCCACTTCGTGGGTAAAGCTTACCATTACCGAAGGGCGCAATCGCCAAGTTAGGCGCATGCTAGCACATGTGGGATTTCCTTGCTTGCGTTTGGTTCGACTGTCTGTTGGGGATTGGCATTTGCAGGATTTACAACCAGGGCAATCGCGAAAAATCACCTATCAAGCATCAAAACGCTAACCGACCTACAGCGTGATTCGTTGCGTCAACCGCTAGAAATAATGCCGCATTTTTACGTATCGGTACTGGTGATTTCCAGCTCTTCTAAGCCTGAGTGCCAAGCATCAATCACGGCTTTGATAACGGTTGCCAGTGGAATGGCAAAAAATATCCCCCAAAATCCCCAAATCCCCCCAAAGACCAAAATAGCCACGATAATAGCCACGGGGTGAATATTGACGGCTTCTGAAAAGATTAACGGCGCGAGTACATTGCCATCGAGGATTTGAATGACGAGATAAACGCCCATCAATAAATAAAACTGGCTACCAATTCCCCATTGCACAAAAGCAACGATAGCAATCGGTAATGTGACGATGGTTGCGCCGATATAAGGGATTAGCACAGAAATACCGACAATAAACGACAGTAACATCGCGTATTGCAATTCAAATAAAGTAAAGGTGATAAAACTGACAAACCACACGATTAAAATCTCAATAAACTTGCCGCGGATGTAATTGCCAATCTGTTTATCAACGTCGTGCCATACTGACTTGAGTAATGGATTGCTAACCGATAGGTAACGTTTGCAATAGCTGAAAATAGTGCGTTTGTCTTTGAGCATAAAATAAACCATAACAGGGACTAAAATCAGATAAATGATAACGGTTACTGTCCAAAATAGCGGTTTGATAACGCCGCCAGACAGCGCTGTCTGAGCAAAAGTCGTGACTTCACGATTAATGTGCCTAACGGCGGTGCTGGCTTGCTCGGTGCTGATTAAATCAGGGTATCTTTCGGGTAGCTTTAGGATGATGTCTTGTCCTGCCTCGATATACAGCGGAATATTGCTGCCAATTTGTTTGGCTTGACGACCAATCTCGGGGAAAGCCCATAACATGATACCAATGACAAAACTAATAAAGGTTAAAAAAACAATATTGACGACAATGATTCGTGGTATTCGTTTTTTGGTAAACCAAGAAATAATGCCTTCGAGTAGATAAGCGATAACAAGCGCGGCTAAAAACGGGGTGAGTATTTTCCCTGCATAAATAACAATCAATGCAATGGCAATAATAAAAATCAACATGGCAGTGAATTGTTGATTAAGTAACAACCGTTTTATTGGGTCAAAAATTTGATTCATTGCAGCATATAACCTGTGTGATTATCTAAGCGCCCCAACCGTTTTTTATTTACGCGATAGGGGGTGTTAAAAGGTTGTTTTTTTTGGTGCTAACTTGTCGTTGGTATCGCCTATATTATCAATATCTGTGTTTTCAGCGGGGTTTTCGGCAGTATCTTCATTGCCGCCTTGAACATGGCCTCTATCATGCCCTGCATCAGACCCTGTATCATGATTGAGCGAATTCGGTGAATTCGGTGAATTTGATGAATCGGATAAATAGTTGGTTGCGCCTGTGAGTAAAACGCCCGAGACGGATTTTTTGGCCTCGTTACCATAGGTCATGCGGGCCGCATTTTTATAAGCGCTTAGCGCATGGCTTGTCTCACCCAGTTTGTCGTAAATATCACCCAATAGTGTGAGGACTTCGGGCAAGGCAATTTCAGTGAGTGATTGTTCGGCATAGACTTTGGCGGCTTCTAACTCATCGCTTGCAAAGGCAAATTTAGCCGCACCATAGTTGAGATAAGCATTTTTTGGGTGATACTTTAACCATTTTTCTATTTTTTTTAGCTTTTGCCGACTCGAGCCATTGTCGATTTGCGTATAGGCGTGGATTAGTGGGTCTGGAAATTCGGCTTTAATGGCATTTTCGAGGAGTTTTTCGGCTTTGTCGGTCTCTCCGTGGTGTATCAATGCACTGGCATAATTTAATAACATACTGTCTTGTTGTTTGACTGCCTTAGGCAAATCGTGCCACGCTTTTTCAATTGCAGTCAAGGGTGTCTCATGCGAATGAAACAAAGCGGTTGCGATTTCGGTTTGTTTGTCAGTGTACGAGGCTTTGTTGGGCAAATGTTTTTTGAGGTGGCTAAGCCGCAGCCAAGTATTTTCATAGTCACCAAGCTGGGTGTAGGCTTTTATCTCTAGGCTGATTAATTTAGGATTTAAGTAATGACTATGATGATGTGTCAATAGGACGTCGATGGCTTTTTGGGGATGGTTTTGTTTGAGGTGTAATTCTGCTTCGACTAGGGCTGCCGATAGCGTATCAATGCCCTCAGCCGCTAACTGTCGTGCCGCTAAAAGGTATTGGTTGCGGCGTTCGTCTGCGCCTTGGTTTTGTGCGGCTTCGGCGGCATTGGTCCAAAATAGCGTGGGATCCTGAGCTGAAGCGGTAGCGACTTTAGCGCCTTTGGCTAAGTATTTTTCTGCTTGGCGCCAATGCCCTTTGCCCATGGCTTGCATGCCTTTTTGCAATAGGTTATTGGCTTTGAGTTTTTTGTGATTTTTGGAAAATCGTTGCAAGGTTCGAGGCAAGTGAATTAACAGGGCGAGGACTTTGACAATCAGTGTAATGGCAAGCACCGTCACCAAAACAGCCAACGCAAAGTACCATAATTGCATCTCGTATCGACCTTGAGGTAGTGTGACCGTCACATAGCCTTGGTAGTCGTGTAGCATCGTACCTAACCATACTAACGCGACCATAGAGAGGATTAAAATAACTGCATAACGCATAATGGACTCCTAAATGCTATGACGTGGCTTGTTGAAATTGCATAATGAGCGGATTGATATCAGGCAGTACCGTTTCGAGTTGGGATGATTCAATCGATTGAATCATTGAAAGCATCGTTGCTTGTGCCTCATTGTCGGCAAATACCGTTGTTAAACGCTGTTTGATTGCTTGAATACTTTCTTGTAGCAGCAGGGTGTTCTGTGACAATACCGCAAATTTGGCGGTATGTAAATCCATCAATAGCAGCCGTTTTTCAATCAGTATCGTCTCTGCACTAATGTCAATGGCGTTGGGGTCATTTGGCGTATATTTCACCCCGCTGACAATCACATCGGTAACCCTGTTTAGTAGTGGCTTGTCATTCGCTTTGTTATTCGCTTTGTCATGCGCTTCCGCTGTATTGTCAGTATTATTGGGTGAGTCATTAGGTATTTCATTAAGCGTTTCATTAGGCGTGTCGTTGCTTTTACTTTGGCCAATGAGTTCGGGGATGTAGGTGGCTAACTGCTCGATGTTTGTTTTGAGTGCCGACTTATCATCCGTGGTAACGCCTTGTAATTGAATGATTTTGCTGCGAAAGGCTTGCTGAAGGATGGATTTTGATGGAATGCTTGATTGGTTTAGCTGCTCGCTGGCTTTGGATAATAAGGCAATCGCGTTCGCTACATTGCCATCAATTGTGAGTTGCGTATCAGCCAATCGCAGTAAATAATGGATTTCTTGTATGGCGAGTTGGTCTGTGTTGTCGGCTGTTTGCGTAGTACTCGTATTATTTGCGCCATCAAGCATGGTTAGCTGGTCCGCCATGCCCTGTTGCACGAGCTCTAATGCTTGGATTTTTTGCGTGATGGCGTTGAGTGCTTCTTGGGCTGCTTGGTTGCTTTGTTCGGTACTTTCTGCACTACTTTCTGCACTGCCAATTTGGCCACTATCAATGAGTTTTTGTAGGCCATTTTGGTGTTGCTCGACTTCGCTGAGTCGGGTGGTAAATCGGTCGGCTTGTGCTTGCAAGTTTTGTTGTTCAGCGGCAAACTCATTGAGTTGCTGTGCAAGGTTGTCGGATAAATTGCTATCGATTGCGTTGACTCTTTCATCGAGGGTTGCTATCTGTTGCGTGACTTGTTGTGTCATTGTTGCGATGGAATCGTCAGCTGTGTTGTTTTGTAGCGTCAAAAAATTATACCCAGCGAGACCAGCGCCACCTAAGCCAACCGCCAATGCAAGGCCTGTTAGCGGTGATTTTTTCGGCGGGGGTGAAGGGGCTTTTGATGGCGCATGAGTCGTTGCGCTTGCCTTGTCACTCATGGTTGCCTTGTCACCCGTGGTTGCCTTGTCGTTTATGGTGGGTTTTTTGGATGCGGTTTGCTGAGCAGACGCTGTTTTGTCGTTGGCTTGACTGCTTGTTTTAGTGCTCGAGTCAGTTGCTGAATCAGTCGCTGAATCAGTTGCTGAATTAGTTGCTGAATCAGTTGCTGCGTCAGAAGCAGGGGTTGATTTTTCGGTTAGATTTTTTTCGTCATCTACGGTTGGTTTTTTTGATTGTTGGGTTGTTTTATCATCGGCTTTGCCGGTTTTATTTTTATGGTTGCTCATTCGCTTATCCTATGTTTCCACCAAACTAAAATTGTCTCGTTTAATGCCTGTTGACTGGCATTAGTAGCTGTGATGATATGGTTAAAACCAAGTGCAGTTAAATGCGTTGCAATACGTTCGCTCAGCACAAAAGTCGGCCAGTCTTGGTAGCTGTATTCGCCAGTCGCGTGTAAATGCGCAACTGCGGCATCAGCAATATCACAGCTGGTAACGAGCATGGCATTAATGCCATACTTTTCTATGAATTCTACCATAACTTCGGTCGATAAGGGATTTTTCTGGCGTTTATAGCAGACTACTTTGGTGACGGTTTTTTTTTCGGATTGCAGCGCGTCTTGTAAATAACGCCTGCCATTCTCACCGCCAATCACGGCAATAGTATGCATTGTATGGGGCATTGTATGGGTTGTTTTAGGATGTTTTTTAAGCGCATCAATGAGCGATTCACTAGAGAAAGGGCTTGGCGCCGTGAGTGTGACAGAGATGCCGTGGCGGACTAATGCTTGGCGAGTGGCTTCACCAATCGCAATCACGGTTTTTTGCCCCAATAATAATTCAATATCAGTTTGCTTGATCTGCGAAAGCCCATGCGTCGCGGCGTATTGGCTGGTAAAAATCAGGGTGTCACTTTCGTTAATCCTTTGTAATGCCGCCTGAGACAAGGGAATTGGTTTGATGAGAATGGCAGGCAAGCCATACAGGGTCACCGTATCAGATAGCTTGTGCGCCACTTTTGCGCTGGGTCTCGGTGACCAAACATTGAGTGATGCTGTGGGCTTAGTGGTCATAGTGGATATTCAATCGCTTTAGTCGCTCAACAGTATAGTCAGGATATGGCACTGGTTGTCTAAGGCGTACTGAGTGTTGCCAGTATTTCGGCTGCGCCTTGCTCGACAAGTGACGCGGCAACCGCGTTTCCTAGTGTGGTTGCCTTTTCAAGTAGCGCGTCAATGGTCATATCGGCGTCGATAGTGGTTGATTGGGCTGCCGATAAAATGAGGCGGCCATCAGGCGTGCCGACCAGCGCCTTTAAATGTAGTGTTCGGGTCGCTTGTTGGCTGTGATTGGTTGGGCTGTTTTGTAGGGTTGCATAGGCCGCGATAGGGGTTTGGCAGCTACCCTGCAAGCGAGCATTAATCGTGCGTTCTGCGGTGGCGCAAATGGTGTTGTCGGTATCAGATAATACCGCTAACATTTCGTGCAGACGCTGATCGGATTGACGGCATTCGATACCAATGGTGCCTTGCGCGATAGCGGGTAAGCAAATTTCAGGTGGGATTTCGACGCGAATTCGTTGTGTCAGTTGCAGTCGTTCTAACCCTGCTGCGGCAAGGATAATGGCATCGTACTGTTGGTCGTCTAATTTTTGCAAACGCGTATTGACGTTGCCGCGTAGGGGGGTGAATTGCAATTGCGGGTAGTGTTTTTGTAATTGACAAATGCGGCGCAGACTACAGCTACCGACAATGCTGTTGGGTGGCATCGCGTCCAAGCTGGCATAGTCATTTGAGACAAAGGCATCAAACGGATTGTGTCTAGCCATAATTGTCGAGATGAATAAGCCAGGCGGGCATTGTGTGCCGACATCTTTCATCGAATGTACGGCGATGTCTGCGTTATTTTCTAGGATGGCTTTTTCGAGTTCTTTGACGAATAAGCCTTTGCCGCCTAATTTAGTCAGTGGTGTATCAATGATTTGATCGCCTCGGGTGGTCATCCCGATAATATCGATAGATAAGCTGGGGTGGTGTTTTAATAGTTGTGCTTTGACAAAATTCGCCTGCCATAGGGCGAGCGGACTATTTCGGGTGGCAATTCTGATGGTTTTGGACATGGGTGTTATAGACATATTATAGATAGGATAGTTGGCATGTGTGTCGGTTAATTGATGCAAGGATTTAGGGTATAATGATGACGCACTAACGACGTCGTTGTAACTTTCGTTATCGCCTTTCGTTATCGCGATAGTGATTCTATAGCGATTAGTGCAAAGCGTAGCATAGTTTTCGCGAGTAATAAAGCAGTTGACAAAATAACCGAGAACGCCTATTGTCATGGGCGTTTAAATTTTTTGTTTTATTTTTGTGTTATTTTCGTTTTCATTTTATTTAATCTTTTTTAATCGCTGTTATTTTAATAGCAAACCAGCGCGGGGTAGTAGTTGCAATGACTAAAAAAACCAATCAACAGTGGGGCGGACGTTTTAGCGAATCAATGGATGGCTTGATTTTACAGTTCAATGCATCGGTTGACTTTGATCAGCGTTTAGCCATGCAGGATATTGCGGGTTCGCGTGCACATGCAACGATGCTAGCTGCACAGGGGATTTTAACCCCAGCAGAGTTAAGCGATATTGACACAGGACTGACACAAATCCAGCAATCCATCCATGACGGCACGTTTGAGTGGTCAACTGAACTAGAAGACGTGCATATGAATATTGAGGCACGTTTGACTGAGCTGATTGGTTTGGCAGGCAAAAAACTACATACAGGACGCTCAAGAAACGACCAAGTCGCCACCGATATCCGCTTGTACCTACGCGGTGCAATTGACACGCTACGCATGGATTTGGGGTATTTGATGCAAGCCATTGTTGATTTAGCCGACCAAGAGACGGATACGATTATGCCAGGCTTTACCCATTTGCAATCGGCGCAGCCGGTGACATTTGGGCATCACCTGTTGGCTTGGTTTGAAATGCTCAAACGCGATGCCAGTCGCCTAACTGACTGTCGTGAACGGCTAAACCAATGTCCATTGGGTGCTGCTGCACTGGCTGGAACCAGTTATCCCATTAATCGTCAGCAAACAGCCGATTTATTAGGATTTGATACGGTTTGTGCCAATTCATTGGATGCGGTATCTGATCGTGATTTTGCCATTGAGTTTTGCAGTGCTGCCTCGATTTTGGCGATGCACTTATCGCGTATGGCCGAAGAAATGATTATATGGAATTCTCAGCAATTTCAATTTGTTGATTTGCCCGATCGGTTTTGTACTGGGTCGTCGATTATGCCACAGAAAAAAAATCCCGATATTGCCGAGTTGGTGCGTGGCAAAACAGGGCGCGTCTATGGCAATTTAATGACACTATTAACGCTAATGAAATCACAGCCGCTCGCCTATAATAAAGACAACCAAGAAGACAAAACCCCTTTATTTGATAGCATTGATACCGTCAGCGCCTGTGTGCAAGCATTTGCGGGCATGATTCCGCATATTCGTGCCAATCGTGATGCCATGAAGTTGGCGGCGAAAAATGGCTATGCAACGGCGACAGATTTAGCGGACTATCTCGTGAAAAAAGGGGTGGCTTTTCGTGATGCCCATGAGGTCGTTGGTAAAGCAGTGGCAATGGCTATCCGTGAAAATTGCGCATTAGATGAACTAGACTTAGCCGCGTTGCAAACACATTCATCGATGATAGAATCCGATGTCTATGACATTTTGCGTGTTGAAGGATCGGTTAAGTCACGCAATCACGTGGGTGGCACAGCACCTGAGCAAGTCAGCGCGGCAGTCAATGCCGCTAAGGTATTTTTAACGGAGATGATGGCAGTGAAGCGGTAGGCTTTCTGCCGTGGTTATGCGTTTTGGTTATGCGCTTTGGCTATACGCTTTGTTTATGCGACTTGGCTATACGCCGTGATTATGCAGATAACAGCTATGCAGATAACAGCAGTAGTGGCCAATAAACGACATAAAGCTACTTGGTCATTTTGTCAAAAAAACCTTTAACGGTATCGACCCAGCTGGATTCTTTGGGCGAGTGTTTGGTGCCGCCTTGTTGCAGACTGTCTTGTAATTCTTCTAGCAGTCGCATTTGTTCTTTGTTTAAATTCACTGGCGTTTCAATAATTACGCGCACGAGTAAATCCCCTGTGCTATGGCTGCGCACGGATTTAACGCCTTTGCCGCTGATTTTAAATAGCTTGCCTGTCTGTGTGCCCGCCGGGATTTTGAGGTGGCCCTTGCCTGTCAAGGTAGGTACTTGGATTTCTCCACCCAAAGTGGCTGTGACAAACGACATCGGCATTTCACAGTATAAATCATTGCCTTTGCGTGTAAATATTTTGTGCGGTTTGACCGCGATTTCTACGAATAAGTCACCCGCTGGTGCGCCGTTTTCACCAGCTTCACCTTCGCCTGATAGGCGAATTCTGTCGCCGTCATCGACGCCTGCTGGAATTTTGACGGACAAGGTTTTATTTTCATGAATACGGCCTTTGCCATGACAAGCATCACAAGGGTCTTCGATGATTTCGCCGCTGCCGTGACAGGTGGGGCAGGTTTGCTGTACTGAGAAAAAACCCTGTTGCATGCGAACTTGACCTTGCCCATGACAGGTTGTACAGGTCTTTTTCTTGCTGCCTTTTTTGGCACCACTACCCTCACACGTTTTACAAGCGACTTGCGTTGGGACCTTGATGGTCTGTTCCGTGCCTGCAATGGCGTCTTCTAATGAAATGCTGAGGCTATAGAGCAAATCGCTGCCGCGTCGATTACCGCCACGTCTAGCGCCTGCGTTACCAAACATATCGCCAAAAACGCTACCGAAAATATCCCCAAAATCTGCATTGCCAAAGCCTGCACCGCCTGCGCCTCCCATGCCACCAGTAAAGGCATCAAAACCATATTGGTCATAAGCTTGGCGTTTTTGTTCATCTGACAGGATTTCGTAGGCTTCTTTGACCTCTTTGAAATTTGCTTCAGCCGCTTTGTCGTTGGGGTTTCTATCGGGGTGATATTTCATTGCCAGTTTACGATAAGCTTTTTTTAACTCATCTTTATTGGCCGATTTTGCCACACCGAGGACTTCGTATAAATCGCGTTTACTCATGTAATTTTTAGGCTGTGGTTAAGGTTTACGTGTGTTTGTTTTTTTTGTGATGGTTTTTTGTGTTGGCTAAAAATAGGGCAGACCACCGATCAGTATCGATGGTCTGCTTGGTAGCCTGCGCGGTTTTGTTATCCAAAAAAAGACGATTGTCAGACTGTCAAATTGTCAGATTGTCAGATTGTCAGATTGTCATTAGCGCTTAATTGCTTCGTTCATTTAGCTCGCTTTACCATCTGCTTTGTCGTCTGCTTTGTCGTCTTTGACTTCTTCGAATTCCGCATCAACCACATCGTCGGCACTATCGCTATTGGCGTTAGCTTGGCCACTCGCATTAGACTGCTCGTCTTGGGCGGCGGCATCGGCGTATAGTTTTTGAGCCACAGGTGCAAAGGCACCTTCTAGCGCTTTTAGCTTGCCTTCAATGTCGTCTTTGTTGTCGCCTTCAACGGCTGTTTTTAGCTCACTAATGGCGGTTTCTACCGTTGTTTTTTCGTTATCGTCGAATTTATCAGCGTTATCACTCAGCGATTTTTCTACGCTGTGAATCATACCATTGGCGGTATTTTTGACCGTCACCAATTCGTGATAGGCTTTGTCTTTTTCGGCATTGGCCTCGGCATCCTTAATCATGGCTTCGATTTCGGTTTCGCTAAGTCCTGAAGAGGCTTTGATTTCAATCGATTGTTCTTTGCCTGTGCCTTTGTCTTTGGCGGAGACGTTTAAAATACCGTTGGCATCAATGTTAAACGTGACCTCAATTTGTGGCGTGCCGCGAGGGGCTGGTGGAATGTCAGTCAAATCAAAGCGTCCGAGTGATTTATTGCCTGAGGCAACATCGCGTTCCCCTTGCAGGACATGAATGGTTACCGCCGTTTGGTTGTCAGCAGCCGTTGAGTAAACTTGTTCGGCTTTGGTCGGGATGGTGGTGTTTTTCTCGATGAGTTTATTCATGATACCGCCTTCGACCTCTATACCTAAGGATAGCGGTGTGACATCAAGCAATAACACATCAGTGACATCACCACCCAAAACGCCACCTTGAATCGCCGCGCCAACGGCAACGGCTTCGTCTGGGTTAACGTCTTTTTTAGGGGCTTTGCCAAAGAAGGTTTCGACTGCTTCTTGGACTTTGGGCATGCGTGTTTGACCACCGACAAGTATGACATCGGTAATGTCTGCTTTGCTTAGGCCGGCGTCTTTAAGTGCAATTTTACAAGGCTCAAGTGTTCGCGTAATTAACTCGCTAACCAGTGATTCATATTTTGCGCGGGTTAATTTGACATTGAGGTGCTTGGGGCCGGTTGCATCGGCGGTAATGTAAGGCAGATTAATGTCTGTTTGCTGTGAAGAAGACAATTCGATTTTTGCTTTTTCAGCGCCTTCTTTCAGTCGTTGGAGTGCGAGTGGATCGTTTGATAAGTTCATGCCTTGTTCGCTTTTGAACGTGTCAATCAGATAGTCGATGATGGCTTTGTCAAAGTCTTCACCACCTAAAAAGGTATCCCCGTTGGTCGCCAGCACTTCGAATTGCGCGTCACCATCAACATCGGCAATTTCAATAATAGAAATATCAAACGTACCACCACCCAAGTCATAGACGGCGATTTTTGCGTCTTTACCTTTGACTTTATCTAGTCCATAAGAGAGTGCTGCAGCCGTTGGTTCGTTGATAATTCGCAGGACATTCAAGCCAGCGATTTTACCCGCATCTTTGGTGGCTTGGCGCTGTGAATCATTAAAATAAGCAGGGACGGTGATAACCGCTTCAGTCACGGTTTGCCCGAGATAGTCTTCTGCCGTTTTTTTCATTTTCATGAGTGTTTTAGCCGACAGCTCTTGCGGTGACATTTTTTTGCCTTTGATTTCCACCCACGCATCGCCGTTGTCGGCGGCGACGATTTTGTAAGGGACAAGACCGATGTCTTTTTGCACCTCATCTTCGCTAAAGCGTCTACCAATGAGACGTTTGATAGCAAATACGGTGTTATGCGGGTTAGTTACCGCTTGTCGTTTGGCAGATTGCCCGACCAAAATTTCGTCGTCTTCGGTAAATGCGATGACAGACGGGGTGGTTCTATCGCCCTCTGCATTTTCGATGACGCGTGCTTTATCGCCTTCCATGACCGCAACGCATGAGTTTGTAGTCCCTAAGTCAATACCAATAATTTTTCCCATAATGAATTACCTCAGATATAAATAGTGATTAATTTCGATAGTCTGTATATGTGTCTGATGATTTTATTTTCAAGTCAATTGGGTGATTAATTTGCTTGAAATAGGATAAAATTCGCTAAAACCAGCACAAAATGACTAAATAACACGGTTTGGCTCGTTGCGACGCCATGCCATCGTCATACCATCGTCATGCGATGCCATAACCATAACCATACCAGGTCATTGATGCGTTAATTTATTGGCAATCAATAAACCGTGAGTAGGCGCAAACTGTGGTTTGATTTTTTAGTCTGTATTTGTCAGTCGGCGTTGTCAGTCGGCGTTATTTTCTTTGAAACAATCACCATCGCAGGGCGCAGTAACCGTTCGTTTAGTAAATACCCCTTTTGAATGACATCAATGATATGGTTAGGTGCGATTTCGTCGGTTTCGACTAGGCTCATGGCCTGATGGTGTTCGGGGTTGAAGGCTTCATTTTGTGGGTTGACTTCGATTACACCTAGCTTAGTGAGCGAGTCATGAAACATGCGGATAGCCATTTCGCTGCCTTCGATAAATTTATCGAGTGCGGCTTGTTCAGTATTTTGTGTTGCTGTTTTGGCTGCTTGTGTGCCGAGTTCTAGCGCGTCTTTGATATTGATGAAATCAGGTAGTGCTTTTTCTAATGCATATTTGTGCGCATTTTCAATATCACGTTGTGCGCGTTTTTGAATATTATCGGCCTCTGCGCGCGCGCTTAAATAGCGATTCAAATTGTCATCAACTTGTTGTTGGAGCGCGCTAATTTGATTTTCTAATTCTAACAAATTATCAGTGTCATCAGCAAGTTGGTCAATTTCTTGTGTGCTTTGTGATGGGTTTTCTGCGTTTGTTTCTTGGGTGGTGTCATCCCCGTGATTGAGATTGTTCTCAGGTGATGCCTCGTTTTCGCTATGTTGGGCTGGGTCAGCGCTGTTTATGTGGCTGGCGCTTGCCTGCGTGTTATCGATGGTTTTTTTGGTCATAGTGTGTTTTCCTCTGCAATATAGTCATTGGCGAATGCAACCAATTTGGGGGCAAAACCAATAATTGCAATGGTGATGGGCGAAAATTTAATGAAAATTATTGAGCAAGTGTTTTTGACTGAGCTGCAATGCAATTTTTAAGTCGTTTAGTGCCTGGATGGTAATTTTTGTCTTGGCTTTTTGCAAGACATAACGCTCAAAGAGTTTGGCGCGACGGTGCGCAAGCATATAACCACAATATTCAGCCGAGGCGACTAATTTATGCGCCATTTCAGCGAGCGCTTCCATACTGGCGCCGTCTTCGATTGCAGACAGTAAGTCTTCTATTTCTTTAAAGAAAAGTCGCATTAATTTGCTCTGTAATGCTTCGTTTGCATTCGAGTGTAAATCAGCTTTTGCTTTGTCATAGAGTGCGTACGATAGGGCGTATTGGTTAATGAGCGGCATGATTTTTTTCTCGTCGACAGGCTTTGTAATCAAATCCGTGCCGCCATGACGTTTAAATTCATTGATTAGGTCTTCGTCAGTTGCCGCAGTCAGCCCAATAACCGGCACATCTTGGTATCTAGGGACAAAGCGAATTTGGCGGGTGAATTCCATGCCATTCATGTCATTCATATAAATATCGGTCAGCACGATATCAAAGTCACTTTTTAGCATTAAATCAATCGCTTCTCGGCCCGTGTTTGTCTCGACGATTTTAAAGCGAGGGTTGCTTTGAATCACCGATTTTAGCGCTTCGCGGCTAACGCGGCTATCATCAACGATAAGTATGCGCGTATAATTAAGCTCAGCGAGCGATGGATTGACTTTGATTTCAGGAATGTCGTGCGAAAAGGTATTTGCCGCTGTATTGGCTGCGTCAGTGGCGAGTTTGGTGTTGGGTTCGGCCGTTTGCGCACCTTCGTTTTTCTCAAAAAATAAATATTTGTCTGCCGCTTCGGCGAATAAATAACAAGGTAGGGTTAAGCTAAAAATAACGCCCTCATGCTGGTTGGCTTGATAGTCCAGTACGCCGTTTTGCTGAGAAAATTGCTGTTTGGCATATTGCACTTCGTCGGCGCCCTCAAAAATATTGCATTCGCCTTTGAAAAACCGTTGCAAGTCGTAATCCGTTGAATAGTAATTAGCATTTTGCAAGTTAAGCACCAGTTGGCATTGGTTTTTTTGGCGGTTAGTGATGGTCATTGACAAGGTCAAGGTGTCCTGTTCATTGCCATGATAAATATGTTGCGTGATATAGTGGGTCAGCTGTTCGACGATTTTTTGCGGAAAGAAAGTGACGCCAATTTTATCAAGCGCGCCTGTGTTGACCGAAATATGACGGGGTGCTAGCGTGGTTTTTATGTGTTGCTTTAGTTGTCGAAAACAGTCATCAACATCAACCAAGCTTAGCTGGCTTTCTTCGTCATTGGCCGCAATAAAGTTCGCACGCTGGAGTGCGGTGAGGCTATTGATTTCTTGATAAAGCCGCATGATTTTACCCAGCATTTCCATTTGTACTTGGCTGAGTTTAGTGTCTAGCATTTCGCCTAATTCAAATCCGATATATTTAAGCGCTTCATCCAAATCAGACTGAATGGCCAACGCGTAAACTATGGCTGGGTCTTTTTTTATCATCGTTATCCGTCCTGCTGGAATGTCATCATGTTGGGCTTTATAGGTCGTTTTATAGGTAGTCAATTCGTGCTGATTTAAATGTCGATATTGTTTGCGTTAATGGCATTGTCTTCGATAAAGGCTTTGCGCGGTTCGACCTCTTCGCCCATGAGGGTGGTAAAGGTTCTATCCGCCTCTACGGCATCATCAATGCGAACTTGTAATAGGATACGGGTTTCTGGGTTCATGGTGGTATCCCATAGTTGCTCTGGGTTCATTTCACCAAGCCCTTTGTAGCGTTGTATCGTGTAGCCGCTTGCGCCTTCGCGCATGAGAATGCTAATGACTTCCGCGAAGTCTCTAACCGGGTAGGTGTCTTTGTTATAAGCCAAATAAGCAGATGGGCTAAGTAAATCCGCTAACTCACTAGCAACCGCCTGTATTTTTTGGTATTCGCTGCTACGGAAAAAGTTAGGCGTAAGCTGATAATGGGTGATGTTATTGTGTCGATTATAGGCGACAGCCACCGCAAATTTGTCTTCATAAGGCACGACATCAAAGCGATAAAAGGTGCTGTTGTCCTCAACGACTTTGAGTCGTTTTTTTAAGGCGCTCAGCCAGGTTTCAATCGCCTGTTTGTCCGATAAATCATTGGTATACAGCGGTGCGACTTCGAGCATTTTTTCGAGTAGCGTCATTTCATAGCGCCCAGAGAGGCGGTATATAGCGTCTTTAGCTTTGGTGTAGTCATGGGCTAACCGCTCTAGCGCAGCATTTGATACAGCGGGGGTGTCTTTGTCGGTAAAGAGTTGCGCTTGGTCTATGGCGTTATTCAGAATAGTCTGATTGAGTTCATTCTCGTCTTTGATATAGCGTGTCTGCTTACCCTTTGCAAAGCTAAACAAAGGCGGTTGTGCAATATAGACGTATCCTGCTTCGATGAGCGATTTCATCTGGCGGTAGAAAAAGGTGAGCAATAACGTGCGAATATGCGCGCCATCGACATCCGCGTCAGTCATGATAATAATGCGGTGGTAGCGTAGTTTTTCGATGTTAAACTCATCTTTACCGATGCCGCAACCGAGGGCTTTGATTAAGGTGCCAACTTCGGCTGAATTGAGCATTTTGTCAAATCGGGCTTTTTCAACGTTGAGGATTTTCCCCTTGAGCGGCAAAATGGCTTGGAATTTGCGGTCGCGCCCCGTTTTGGCTGAGCCGCCTGCTGAGTCCCCCTCGACCAAGTAAATTTCGCACTTTGCGGCGTCTTTTTCTTGGCAATCAGCCAGTTTGCCAGGGATTCCAGCAAGCTCTAGGCCGTCTTTTTTGCGAGAGACTTCGCGTGCTTTACGCGCCGCTTCGCGAGCACGAGCCGCATCGAGCATTTTGTTGGCAATGATTTTGGCGTCGGTTGGGTTTTCGAGTAAAAACTCAGACAGCTTTTCATTGACGACTGATTCTACAATACCACGAACCTCTGACGAAACGAGTTTGTCTTTGGTCTGTGAGCCAAATTTGGGATCGGGAACCTTGACCGAGATTAGGGCAGTGAGGCCTTCGCGGGCGTCATCACCTGTGGTTGAGTATTTGTTTTTTTTGCCTAACCCTTCGGATTCGATGTAATTATTCAGTGTGCGCGTTAATGCCGCACGAAAACCCGCCAAGTGTGTACCGCCATCGCGTTGTGGAATGTTGTTAGTAAAGCAGTGGATGTTTTCTTGGTAGGTTTCGTTCCACTGTAGTGCGACCTCGACGATGACATCGTCTTTTTCAGTCTGGCAGTACATGATGGATTCGTTAATCGGGCTTTTGTTTTCGTTTAAATACTCAACGAAGGCTTTGATACCACCTTCATAATAAAATGTCTCGGATAGGTTGTCGCGCAAGTCATTGAGTGTGATTCGAATACCTGAATTCAAAAACGCAAGTTCGCGAATGCGTTTTTCGAGGATTTTATAATCGTATTTTATTTCGGTAAACGTATCAGCGCTGGCTTTGAATTTAACCTCGGTGCCAGAGCGGTCAGTGTCTCCGACAACAGCAAGCGGGGATTGCGGAATGCCATGCTTAAACGTCTGTGTATGGATTTTTCCAGCGCGATAAATCGTCAGTACCAATTCCTCTGACAGGGCGTTAACGACAGAGACGCCCACGCCGTGCAGACCGCCTGAGACTTTGTAGGCATTGTCGTCAAATTTCCCCCCTGCGTGGAGTACCGTCATAATGACTTCCGCAGCTGAGCGACCCTCTTCGGGGTGAATATCTGTCGGGATGCCACGGCCATCATCGCTCACGGAAATGGATTCGTCTTCGTGGATGGTAACTTGGATATTTTGGCAATGACCAGCGAGTGCCTCGTCAATCGAGTTATCGACGACTTCAAACACCATGTGGTGCAGACCTGAGCCATCATCGGTGTTACCGATATACATGCCTGGGCGTTTTTTTACTGCATCTAACCCTTTGAGAACTTTTATGTTTCCTGAGTCGTAAGCTTGATCCATAGTTACCTGCTAATCACGGTTATTAAAGCAGACAATTATAGCAATTTTTGCTGATTTTGTACACTGTTACCGCGCTAAACGACCTTAAATGAAACGGTTTGAGGAATTACGTCAAATCGTGGGGGAGAGGGGGTGTTATTGAGTAGCATTGTCAACATTGTCTATTATCCATGAGTAGCTATTTCCTTTTTGCTGTCTTTAATTTTCCTGAATTGATAAATACCCAAACCGACCATAAAACAACTGAACCCCAATAAAAGGTTGAGTATCCATGAATTGGTAAGCGTATTATGTTTGTTTAGCTGGTCTATGTGAAGGTAGTTTTGTTGCTGAGTACTCAGGCTGTAACCGCGAATTATACGGTAGTTATAGATTTTGTCTAAAAAATGCATTGGTATTTCTCTCGTTAATTTTTTTTGTATTGGACGGTGAGTATTTCAATTTTAATCGGTTTATCTTTTCGGATATCGTTGATTATTTGTTTAATTCTTATCTGGCTCAAATCATTTATACCCAACTGAAATGTAAAATTAGGGTATTCTTTTAGTTCAATCTTTATTGATCTGTTTGTTTTTCTCTTGCCTGAGCGTATGATCTTGATTTGATTTGATACTGTGCCATTAATTTCGATTAACTGATTTTTTGTTGTTTCTGAGTGTTTTGATGTTATTGACATTGCTAAACAAAAAACAAAAATGATAATTGAAACAATCAAGAATTTAAGTGCGTTGCGTCTTTCTTTTCTATACAACCATATTTTTTTTGCATAATCATTGGGCGCTTTATTTTTTGTCAGCACTCTTTTTAGTTTCGCATAATTTGTATGAAAATATGACGTAAATAAATATTCTTTAGCGTCTTTTGTTAAAATTATCAGTTCATGCGTGACAAAATAACCATTATCTGTGTTGATTTCTAAGTAACTTTCGATGTCGGTGGTGTTGTTTATTTCAAGTGGTTTTCTTGTAAGAGAATAAATTCTTATTGTATCTTGATTAATTTCTATTTTTTCAGCGAATATAATGGCGGTGGTGAGAAAAAATAACCCTGCGCTACCTATAATGCCGCCAAAAAATAACCCGATGAGCTCGGGGTATGTATCTGACATTGCATTTTTTATTATGAAGTAGCTTATTAATGTTAGGGCAAATCCAGAAAATAAAGAGCTTAAAAGCACACTTTTTTTTATTTTAGATGTTAGCTTTTTTTTCATTTTTTTGTTTAAGTCATGTGGGATTACTTGTCTGGATGTTAGAAAAGTTTGTAATGAGATTAATACTTCAATTATTTGTCTAGCCGTTTGAAAATCATAATAATAGCCTGTACGGCATCTTTGTAGAATGCTTGGTCTATACGGTTGAATGTATCTGTTGGCTGATGGTAGTCTGGGTGGTCCTCTACTCCAAAGTATATAAAAGGAATACCTGCACGGTGGAATGCAGAGTGATCTCCTGAATAGGTCCAGTCGTCATCTGGTGTCATTCCTTCGTGCCCAATCAGTATTTCTACATTACCAACAGCATCAATACCATTTATTACGGGTATTAAATAGGGGTTATATCGAGTGCCGACAACAAAAAGTTGGTTATCAACACTTCTGCTAATCATATCCATATTTATATTTAATACGATATTTTTATTCTCGTCTATAGAGTTTTCCACAAAAAATTCAGCTCCTTTCATCCCTAGCTCTTCCGCATCAAAAGCCGCAATAATTACATTGTGTTTGGGTGGGTTCTTCTTGAAATACTGAGCAAAAGCCAGCAATGCTCCGACGCCAGAAGCGTTGTCATCGGCACCATTATAAATAACATCTCCGTATACGCCTAAGTGATCGTAATGGGCAGATAATACGATATAATCATTGCTATATTCAGAGCCATTTATGTATCCAATGATATTAGTCGCCTTAATTTTTTTATCTGATTCGAATTCAAATTTTTGTTTATAGCTTTCGTATAGCGGAATAATACCACTTTTAATAAAGTGATTGATTATATAGTCTTGCGCTAGCAATGATGCGGGAGTGTCAGTTCGTCGCCCTTGATATGCGTCAGAAGAAAGTTCTTTAATGTGATGAATTAACTGTTCGGTATCATAGTAATAATTTATGCTAGAGCTAGGATTTTGGTAAAATTTTGTTTTTTTTGTATTTTCCGAAGTGTGCTGGCTGCAAGCGGTGATAAATGACAGCAAGGTTATAGCTAATAATCTGAGAATAATTGGTATTTTATTCATGGTCTTTTTCTGTAGTAGTCAAAACTTAAATATGTAAAGTTTTTTGTTAAGCTGTCTGCTTGTGTGTCGTCAAAACATTGCCGCTAACGGTTAGTATATGAAAAGTAGGCGATTACGAAGCACTAAACTTTCAGTTAAGCACAAACTTTGGTGCGAGCCAAAAGCCTTGATTTAATTAATGTTTAGCCTATTTTTATATACATTGTTAGCAAGCGTTTTTATTCTTCAAGTATTCTATTTCAATTGTCGATTTGTGCGTTGGTTTATCAATTTCAAAGCCATTTTCAATTGAAACTTGATTTCCATATTCATCATATTCACGTTTTAACCATTCAAGACTTTTTCCTTTATCGTCTTTTCTGACATAATAAATTTGATTCCCGTTTTTGTCAGTTTGATACTCTTCTGTTTTAATAAACTTTCCGTCAATGTAAAGTTCCCAGATTTCTGTTAATCCTGAATGACGATATCTATTCTCTTCGGTAACTTTACTCTTTGTGTTTACGGTTTTGGAACTTATCAATCTTTCACTATTATCATATTCTTTGGTTATTGTCGCATACAGTTTTCCGTCTTCTCCAAATCTTTCTTGCGTGCCAGTTTTAGTATTTTCAATAGTCTTATGATTGATTATTCCTGTTTCGTCTTTTGAGATATAAATAACTGTATTGTCATTTGGGTATTGTTTCTCGTACCATTCCCAAATTACGTTTTCGGCTGTAAGTTCAAGAAATTTAATCTCTCGATTCTGTTCATCAAATTCCCATTGGTTAGAACTCTGTATTTCATTTTTAGCATCAAATTCTTTTTTTAAAATGCAGTTGTCATTAGAATCATAAACGAACTCTGAGTAGAATTGCAATTGTCCGTGTTCGTCAAGAAATTCAGTTCTTTCGATAAGTCCTTTTGTATTGAATTTATTGATAAAGTGTTCTCTCACTTTTCCATTCTGTCCAATTATTTTTTGCGACTTAATCTTCATTTTTCTAATGCTTGCTAACATCCGAATAAACGAACATTCGTTTATCGGGGCTATATGATTATACTAAAAGTTCGTTTATTCGTCATCATATATGAGATATGAGTACAAAGCAATCCGTGTTATTCGATTTTCGGCGACAGTGAACGGTAATCAATTAACAGCAAAAAACGTTTACAGAACATAAATGCAGACTATAGATGAAAAGATGGTTTAGCAGGCGAATTCAGAAAGCGGATTCAAAAAGCGGATTCAAAAAGCGGGCTAAAAACGCGCTAAAACAGCAGGCTAAAAAAAGCGCCGTGAAATGGGTTAGATTGTCGCGGCGCTTGGCGATTAATTAGATTAATCTGAATAAGTTAAACAAGTTGATTAATGTAAAGTAGCTGATTAATGCGATGGTTAACGTAATTGGTTAGTAATTGATTGGTAATCGATTCGTAACTGCTTAATACTATTTGCTGTTTTTCATGGTCTGGAAAAACTCATCGTTTGTCTTGGTATTGCGTAACCGCTCTAGCAAGAACTCGATGGCGCTGACCTCATCCATTGGGTGGAGGATTTTACGCAGTATCCAGGTTTTTTGTACAATATCAGGGTCAACCATGAGCTCTTCGCGGCGTGTGCCTGATGGGCTGATGTCAATGGCAGGGAAGATGCGTTTTTCAGCGATGTTACGGCTGAGATGGACTTCGTTGTTACCTGTGCCTTTGAACTCTTCGTAAATGACGCCATCCATTTTTGATCCCGTATCAACGAGTGCCGTGGCGATAATGGTTAGGCTGCCGCCTTCTTCGATATTTCGCGCGGCACCAAAAAACCGTTTGGGCTTGTGTAGCGCATTGGCATCGACACCACCGGTTAGAATTTTCCCAGAGGCGGGTGAAACGGTATTATAAGCCCGTGCCAAGCGGGTGATAGAGTCGAGTAAAATCACGACATCTTTTTTGTGCTCAACGAGGCGTTTGGCGCGTTCAATTGCCATTTCGGCAACTTGCACATGGCGCGTTGCGGGTTCGTCAAATGTCGATGAAATGACTTCGCCAGCGACGGTGCGTTCCATCTCGGTGACTTCCTCGGGGCGCTCATCAATCAGCAATACCATCAAGTGGCATTCTGGGTGGTTTGCCGCAATAGACTGAGCGATGTTTTGCATCATCACGGTTTTACCTGCTTTGGGTGGGGAAACCACTAAGCTTCGCTGCCCTTTGCCAATGGGGGCGATTAAGTCAATCATTCTGGCTGTGATGTCTTCGGTGCTGCCATTGCCGCGTTCTAGCTTAAGCTGTTCGTTTGCGTGTAACGGGGTGAGGTTTTCAAAGGCAATTTTCTTTTTGGTGTTTTCGGGTGGTTCGTCGTTAATCGTATCGACTTTGAGTAGCGCAAAATAACGTTCGTTATCCTTGGGGTGGCGAATTTTTCCCACGACGGCATCGCCTGTGCGTAGGCCAAAGCGACGAATTTGGCTGGGGCTGACATAAATATCATCAGAGCCAGCCACATAAGAGCTTGCGGTGCTGCGTAAAAAGCCAAAACCATCGGGTAGGATTTCAACCACACCGTTACCATAAATGGCTTCGCCTTTTTTGGCGTGGGCTTTGAGGATAGCGAAAATGAGGTCTTGTTTTTTCTTTCTGGCGAGGTCTTCAAGCCCCATTTCTTGGGCCATTGCCAGCAATTCATGGGGTTTTTTAATTTTTAAATCGTTAAGATGCATAAAGTCTGTTTTGAGTGAAATTATAGGACCGAATCAATAAATTCAGTAAGTTGTCCTTTGGAAACCATACCGACTTGTGTCCCTTCGACTTGTCCGTTTTTAAATAAAATCAAGGTCGGAATTGAGCGAATGCCATACTGTACTGGCGTGTTTTGATTGTTTTCAATGTCGAGTTTGGCAATCGTCACTTTGCCATCGAATTCTTGGGCGAGTTCTTCGAGTATCGGTGCAATCGCTCGGCAAGGGCCGCACCATTCTGCCCAAAAATCTAATAATACTGGGGTTTCTGATTTGATTACCACCGATTCAAAATCGGCATCGGTTACGTGCACGATATGGCTCATTTTAAGTTCTCCTAGGGTAAATGTGGGTGTTTTTTGTGTGTTTGTTTAATTGAAAATTCTCAGCATAAATCTATCGTTTTTGCATGGTCGTCAATGGTGAATTGTCGAGAGGCTAAGCGGATGAGATGGTTTGCTTGGTATTTATGGCTAATTTATGGCTAGAGGTGTTGTTACCAACCAATGAAACTGAATAGTCGGCGCTATTATAACATAATAATTGCGTAGCAAAAGCCTTATTAAAGATTAAATCGCCATTGTTTCGGCATTGGTTCGGCATCTCAAATAGTGCTTCATTCAAATAGTGTGCATCATGAATTGATTGCAATGCCCCATAAGCAGTGAAGTGCGACACTGGCGCCAACCCGTTAACTGAATCTGCGTCTAGCGGGTCTAAACAAGCCATGAGTAAGCCATGAGTAAGCCAATCGATGCCGTGTTTTTGCGTGTTATCTCTGTGTTATCTATTATGTGTGCAACTTGTATATGCAACTTATGTATGCAATTTTAGGTGTAGCGACTGCTGCTTCTGCGTCTAGCGGGTCTAAACACGGTCAATAAATAGCCCAGTACGATTCCACCGAGCAAGGTGAGTGCGCCAATAATACGTTCTTTGTTGGCCATGCTGGCGTTGATTGATTGGTTTTCTGTTCTGAGCAGTTGGGCTTCTTTTTCAAATTTGACCGCTTGCTCTTGGAGTTGTCGGTTTTTTTCGTCAATTTCGACCGCATTCTCAGAGACTTTGGCTAAGCTGAGGTAGCGTGCGCGCTCGTCAGTGGCTTGCTTTTGAGCGACTTCTAATGCACGGCTGAGTTGGGCGACGTTTTCGTTTTGTTCGGACAGTTTTTGCTGGAGTAGCTGGTTTTCTTGCTGCAATTTGGCGAGATTCGTTTGTGAGCTTTTGGCCTGTTCCGCCGCGTTGCTGGCGCTGCTCTGTGTGTCTTGTATTTCGGCTTCTAGCTCATTGATGCGGGTGTTTTTTTCTTCGATTTCAGCTTGTAGTGTGGTGACTTCGGCTTGTGCGGACTGTAGGGCTTGGTTGATTTCGCTAAATTTGTCATGCACACTGCGTTGGCGTAGCACGTAATAATTAGATAGCCAGCCTTGTTCGCCGTCTTCGGTTTCAATTTTGACGTAATCGTCGGTTTGGTCTAGTGCGGTCACTCGCTGACCCGCTGGAAGTAGCTTGATAATCGTTGAGTTGAGCTCTGGTGATGCTCGAAGTGGGGCTTCGATTTCATCGCTAACCCAAACGTCTTGAGCCATTACGGTGTTTAATAAAAAGACGCCACTAATGAGTAAAAAAAACTGTTTCATTTAAGATACCTTGTGTTTGCAAGAGAGAGTGCAAGTACGTTACCAAGTACGTTACCAAGTGCGTTACGAGTTGTTGCCATGTTCATTGCTGCGTTCATTGCTGCGTTCATTATATTAACCCACGATATAATAACCCAATAACCCATCATGTTGACCAACAGAATTAACCAGCTGGCGTTTGAGTATTCATGCCGTGGTGGCGAAGCAGTGCGTCTATCGTTGGCTTTCGACCACGAAATGCGATGAAATTTTCCATGGCAGAGCGTGAGGCACCGCGTGCGAGAATTTCGCGTTTAAATGCTTCTCCAACATCGGTATTATACACGCCTTCTTCTTCAAAGCGAGAAAACGCATCCGCAGAGAGTATTTCTGCCCACTTGTAGCTAAAGTAGCCTGCGGCATAACCGCCTGAAAATATATGTGAAAAACTCATTGGAAATCGTGCGTAGTCTGCCGAAGGCGTGACTGCAACTTGTTCGCGAACAGCGTGTAATACCGTCATAACATCGACGGGGTTGTCGGAGTTGTATTCGTGGTGCAGTCGCATATCAAAAATCGAAAACTCTAGCTGACGCAACATCATAAGCGCGGCATGAAAGTTTTTAGCGGCGATCAGCTTATCAAATAGGGCATCGGGTAGCGGTTCGCTAGTCGTTTGATGGCAAGACATGTCTGTCAGTACCGTTTTTTGGTAGCAAAAGTTTTCCATAAACTGGCTGGGTAGCTCGACGGCATCCCATTCGACACCATTAATACCACTAATCGCACTGTGGTTAATCTCGGTCAGCATATGGTGGATGCCGTGTCCGAATTCGTGGAATAAAGTGAGGATTTCATCGTGTGATAAATAGGCAGGCGCATCCCCAACTGGCGGGATAAAATTACAGGTTAAATAGGCAACGGGTAATTGTTGTATATGGCTGGAGTGAATTTTGTCTATGGCACCATTCATCCACGCGCCAGCATTTTTGCCTTGCCGTGCGTATAAATCCATGCAGAAATAGGCGATGGGTGTTTTGTCTGCATCCAGCACGGTGTAACAAGTAACATCTGGGTGCCAGGTGTTTATTTCGTTGTTTTGGCTAAAGCTCACCCCGAATAAGTGTTCGGTAATGCCCAGCATCCCTTGCATAACATGAGGGACGGGGAAATATTCGCGCAATTGCTCTTGGGAAATCGCGTATTCGGCTTCTTTGAGTTTTTCGGAGGCATACGCCACATCCCACGGTGCTAGTGTCTCTAGGCCGAGGTTTGCTTGGGCAAAGGCTTTTAGCTCGGCGAATTCATTTTCGGCAATGGGCTTGGCTCTCTCGACTAAATCATAGAGGAAATCAAGCACTTCGTCTGCCGATTTTGCCATTTTATTGGCTAGCGACAGCGCGGCGTAATTGTCAAAGCCTAGCAAGGTCGCTATGTCAGCGCGCGTCGATAAAATGGCTTCAACCACGTTGTGATTGTCAAATTGATTGGCATGAGGCCCTTGGTCAGAGGCGCGGGTCACAAATGCGTTGTATAGGGTTTCTCGTAGGTGGCGATTGTCGGCATAGGTGATGGCTGGCACGTAGCTTGGGAAGTCTAGTGTCAGCCAGAATCCATCAACCGCTTGTTGGGCGGCGAGTTGTCGATATAATGCCTTGGCGGACTCGGGGATGCCAGCTAAATCGGCTTCGTCGGTCAGGTGGAGATGAAACGCTTGCGTCGCATCTAGGACATTATTAGAAAAGGTGGTGTAAAGCTCGCTACTCTGCTGGACCAAGCCTTGGTACGTGTTTTTATCTTCGTCAGATAAATTAACGCCCGATAACTCAAAATCACGAATGGCATCGTTGATGAGTTTTTGCCTGGCGGTGTCATACGCGCTAAAGTCATTGCTCGCCTGTAGTGCTTGGTAAAACCGATACAACCCTGTGTGTTGCGACATTTCTGCGCTATATTTTGACAAAATTTGTTGGCAATCTTGGTATGCTTGGCGCCACGGTTGTGTGTTATTGACTGAATGTAAATGCGAGATGGGTGTCCACGCCTTGGCAAGTTGGTTGTCTATGGCTTCGATGGCTTCGTAAGTTGCCCACGTTGCGGGTGATTGTTCGGCTAATTCAGCAATGCGTTTTTTGCTATCTTGGCAAAGCTGGGTAATGGCAGGTAGCGCATGTTCAGGCAGGATGGCGGAATAATTAGGGAATTGTTCAGTCGTCAAAAGTGGGTTTGTCTTCATGGGGAAATATCTCGGTGTAAAATTGATTAAGTAAGCTGTTGGCGTAGCGATGAAATGGTTTTGTCAGGGTCTTTTGACTGCGTGATCGGACGCCCGATGACTAAGTAATCGGCACCAGCCGCAAGGGCGGCTTGTGGTGTCATAATACGGTGTTGGTCATCTGTGTTATCACTAGCGAGGCGAATGCCTGGTGTCACTAAAATAAAATCGTCACCCAAGCGTGCGCGAAGGGCGGGCGCTTCGTGGGCAGAGCAAACCACGCCGTCGAGTCCGCTTTGTTGGGTGAGCGTGGCCAAATCAAATACGGCTTGTTCAATGGTTTTATTAAATCCAAGTGTATCAAAGGTGGGCTGATCCATGCTGGTTAGAACGGTGACAGCCGTTACTAATGGGCGTTGAGGGAGTTCGCTTAGCGCGTTGTAAACTGCGCGTAGCATAGGGCTGCCACCAAGTGCATGAACATTGGTCATCCATACGCCTAGCTTGGCTGCCGATAAACAGGCCTGCGCCACGGTGTTAGGGATGTCGTGGAATTTTAGGTCAAGGAATAGTTCAAAGCCAAGCTTTTGTAGCTGCTCGACGATATGCGGTCCTTCGGCGACAAATAATTGTTTGCCGATTTTTAATCGTGCCGATGTCGGGTCAATACGCTGTGCCATTGCCAGCGCGTCATGCGCGGTTGGATAGTCAAGCGCAACAATGATTGGCGAGTTGACGGAAGATGTGCCAGTGGGCTGAGTGCTAGATGAAATGGTAGGCATAGTCGGATAAGTCAAAAGAATAGCGGCTATTGTAGCGGAAACTTGTTATCTTGTTAAGTCACTGTCTTTGATTTAATGTGTAGGCCAAGGTCGCGGCCAAGGTCGCGGTCAAGGTGGCGGCGGGTTGAATTACTCATCCACGGATAATAAAAAGATGAATTGTCAGGCGTCATTAGGGGTTATGCGGCGTGATTAAAATGATTGCAAGAACAGGGTGAATAAATAAGGCAGTTGATGAGATTTGGTGCGAAATTGGTGGGTCGGTTGACGACAGTCGCGCTGAATAAATTGGGTGGATTGGTCGCCGCGATAATCGCTGGTTTGACGGCTAACTGGATTGAAAACGATGAGTATTTTGTCAGTTTTCTGTGCTAGGTGCGAGGATTGATGTGTCAGTGAAGGTTGGAAATAAATAGTTGTTTTTAGAAGGATAGATTTGCAAAGTGGTGTTTTTTTGTGTGATAATAGGCAAAAATATTACCTTAATTTAATTGAAAAACTTTAAAAACAACTAAGCAGTGCTATAATTGGCATATTTGGGACCTTTATATAGGGAATATAAAAAATAAAGATGAGGCTCATCGTGAATAAAAAATTGTTATCGTTAATTGCAGGAACAGTATTACTCATTCCATCGGTTGGAATGGCGGTTGGTTTGGGTTCTATTCGGACCTATTCTAATTTAAACGAACGGCTAAAGGCCGAAATCCCGATTCTCTCGGTGCGAGATAAAGGTCGAATGACCGTGTCACTCGCATCAAATGCTGAGTTTGCGAGTCGCGGCATTCAACGCGCAGAAGTGCTGAATGACTTGAATTTTTCCATTCAGGAAAAAGGCGGGCGCTATTATATCAGTGTGTCTTCGCAAAAGCAGATTGCGACACCCTACATTAATTTTATATTACGCCTCAACACCGATGAGGGAGTTATCTCTAGAGAGTACGCTATCTTTTTGGATCCAGTGACGAGTGGCGCAAAGACCAATGCAAAGGGTGGACAATCGGTAAAAAAGTCCAGTAGTTCAGAAGGTCAAAAAAAGCGTGCCGAAACACCGCAGCGGGCTTCTGGACAGAAAAAAACCGCGCAGGCACCGACAAAGCCAGTTTCAACCACGCTAAAAATCAGTAACCCCAGCGGGGCGCAATATGGTCCTGTGCGAAAAGGGGAGACGTTGTGGTCAATCGCGTCTTATACGCGGCCCTCAGACAACATTCCTGTGCGTGACATGGTTGCTGCCATTAAGCAAGCAAACCCAAAAACACTAGCGGGTGCAATGCCCGCTGGTGTGCGATTGAATATCCCGACCATTCAAGGTTATTCTGCCTTTTCTGGCGGTTATGCGCCTATGCCTGGCACGGTGAGTTATATCAAGCCAAGCGCGACAAAGAAAGCGGCAGCCACCAATACGTCAACCACCAATACGTCAACCACCAACGCAAGCCAGAATCAAAGCAAAGCAACGCAACGACCTGCGCCTAAGCCTGAAACAAAAACAGCGCCCAAGACTGAAACAAAAGCAACACCCCAACCAACCAACCAAGTAACCTCTGAAAAAACAACCGAATCAGTATCCGCCGCGACTAAAGCTGCCGATAAAATTGAGAAAGCAACAAACGATGCTACTCCCCCCAAAGATATCCCTACAAGCAGTGATGTTGGTGATGAATTAACCGCCTCTGAATTAGCTGCTACTGAATTAACCGCTACCGCAAATGAAGCCAAAGCTGCCGTCGTAGGCGCAACAGATTCAGCGATTGACTCAGTAAGTGCCGCAGCGGAGGGTGTCAAAGAGACTGCCGCTAATGCAGTCGGTGCAGCCGCCGAGACGACAAAGGATTTGGCGCAACAAGCATCTGATTCAGCTAAGGCCGCGACCAGCGATGTGGTTGACGGCGCCAAAGCTGCTACTGAAGCAGTGAAAGAAACAGCCAAAGAGACAGCAAACGCAGCAGCAGAACAAGCCACGCAAGCCGCTCAGTCTGCTGCAGACTCGGTGGCCACAGCAGCAAATAATGCAACTGAAGCGGCAACTGAAGCAGCCAAGGACACGGCAGGTGAGGTGGCGTCAGGGGTTAAAGCGGCTGCTGATTCGGCAAAAACAAGCGCACAAGAAAGCGCCGAAGTTGTTGCTGACACAGTAACTGAAACCGCCAACGCGTCAGTCGCTCAGGCGAAAAGAGCGACAACAGAGGCAGCCAGTTTAATGGATAAGGTGGTGGATAAGCTACCACTTATCGGTGCCGGTGCAGGTGCTGTATTGGCTGGTGTTGGTGGCCTGCTGTTTTTACGAAGACGTAGAGCGCAGGGGTCAGACGTCAACACCAAAGATATTGTCTTGTTAGACGAAGATGATTTGGATGCTGCCTTTGACGAAGGCGGGGACAAAGAGAACAGCGTTGTTGACGCGTTGCGTGATAACGATGAAGGGCATCGCGAAGCAGCCGACATGCTGGCACTTGGCGAGCACAATCAACATAACGACAACGATGGTGCCGATGATGAATTAGCCGCATGGTCTGATACAGATGATGAAACGAGTTTGGACGATTTATTAGCCGATAATAGCGCTGATAATAGTGCCGACAACCAGCCAGTAAGTGCGAGCGAAACAACCGCACGCAATAATAAATCAGCTGATTTGGCTGACTTTGAGAGTGATATAGATTTATCTGGTGGGCTTGGTGATTTCGAGAGTAACGATGCTGATGCGTTAGATGATTTAGATGCATTGCTTGCTGATAATAATGAGACACCAAGCGATTCGCTGAACTTTGATGATAATTTTGATTTCGATGAAGCGCTGGCAGATTTAGACAAAGCGGCTTCATCAGAGACGAATTCTGATGTAGCGATTACTGAACAGCACACAAAAGCTAACGATGACAACACAGTTGACTTTGTTTTTGATACAGACGATTTGGATTCAGTAGATTTAGATTTATCTGACACGGCTGCTGACACGGCTGCTGACACAGTTACCGATACGGCAAAAGATAAAGCGGAAGCAGCAGCGAAAACATTAGCTGCCACCGAGGCGGATGATGATTTATCGTTGGACTTTAATTTAGAAGATGACGGCGGTCCATCGGTGGTTTCTCATGAAATGTCAGATGACGTTGAGGAAGTGGATTTATCTATAGATTTGGGTAAGTCAGATCAGGGCAGTTCAGAAAAAGCAAACCAATCGATGAATGAAAATGTGGCGAATTCGCAATCAGACTACATGAAAAGTGCGGCGCAAAGTATTGAGGATAGTGGCACTTCTCGCTTGCAGATGAAGCTGGATTTAGCAAAGTCGTTTATTTCGATTTCACAAGGCGAACGTGCCAAAGAGTTATTAGAAGAAATCATCAATGAAGGCAGTCCGGCACAAGCAGACCGCGCGCGCAAACTGCTTGAAGATATTGAGTGAGAATATCGAGTGTGAGGGTATTGGATAATACGCCTGACCATAATGTGCTCGAAACAGTGAATAGGTAATAGTAAGCGAAACATTTGTATAAACGAAATCTATACACTAAAAAAGCCGTACTGTTGTATGGCTTTTTAGTGTAATTTTTAATTACGATTTGTTTGCGGTTTTCTTGCGGTTTCTTGCGAATTTAATCAGTGGGCAGTGGGCAGTGGCGCAGTGGGGGTTTTTGTGGGTTATGCGAAATCAGCTTGGCTTTGTTTGGCGCTTCGTGTTTGGTCTTAGATTTGAATGCCTGAAAGGACGACTGAAAGGGTGCCGACGGAATGAAAACGAGGCTGATTAACTAGGCTGATTAACGAGAGGATTGATAGGTGATTGATAGGTGATGAAGTATGCATTAGGCATTGAATACCGCGGTGTGGATTTTTTCGGCTGGCAGCGGCAGTCACATACACAGCAGACTGTACAGCATGCTGTCGAATCGGCAATTACCCGTGTTGCAAATGAGCCGATTAGGGTTTATTGTGCGGGGCGAACGGATACGGGTGTACATGCAACAGGTCAAGTCATCCACTTTGAAACCTCTGCTAATCGGGCGCTTAATAGCTGGTTGATGGGTATTAATACGAATTTACCTAAGACCATCAGGGTGCGCTGGGTCAAACCCGTTACAGCCGATTTTCACGCCCGATTTTCGGCGCAATTTAGGCGTTATCACTATGTGATTTATGATCATTCAGTGAGCTCGGCTGTGTTACACGGGTTGGTGACGCCGTGGCATTGCCGACTCAATGGTGAATTGATGCATCAGGCTGGGCAAATACTCGTTGGAGAACAAGATTTATCCAGTTTTAGAGCAGCAAACTGCCAATCTAACTCACCGTTTCGTTGCGTGCACCATCTTCGCGTGATGCGCCATCGTCGGGCACTAGTGATTGATATTCAAGCCAATGCCTTTTTATACCATATGGTTCGAAATATCGTGGGTTCGTTAATTTGGGTGGGTATGGGGAAAAAAGACAGCGCTTGGTTTGAAACGGTTTTTTATACAAAAGACCGTCGCTTAGCCGCACCAACGGCGCCACCAAATGGGCTATATTTAGTCGCAGTTGGTTATGATTTGAGGTATAATATCCTTTCTGGTGATTGTTGTGACGATAGTTGCGATAGCCAAATGATTGCTACTTTTTAAACGTGTGTTCTAAGGTGATTTAGCTTATGGCGCTTCATATTACAGATGAGTGTATCAACTGCGATGTCTGCGAGCCGGCTTGCCCCAATCAAGCCATTTACCAAGGTGAGGAGATTTACGAAATTGATCCTAACTTGTGTACTGAATGCATTGGGCACTATGATGTGCCGCAATGCCAACAGGTATGCCCAGTCGATTGCATCCCGATTAATCCTAATTTCATAGAAACCAAAGCAGAATTAATGGCTAAGTTTCATCGTCTGCACCCCAATCAAAAAACTGGCTAGGCTATTTCGTTGGTTAACCGATAACTACGTGGTTTTTATCCGTGTGGTATCAATATACCAATGAGTCAACGAACCAACGAACCAACGAACCAACGAATTGATCCAAAAGCCAACGAATCTCAAAATCTAACGAATCTCAACATCGAAAATAGGTGAATTCAAATGCTCAAACCATGTCTTGTGTTAATGTCTTTATGGGTTGCAACCGTTGGCTTGGCGCAGTCGCAGTCGCAAAATCAAACGCAAACGCAAAATCAAACGCCACCTCAAGGCGAGCCAATAACAATAGGTGCTATTCTCCCGTTTAGTGGTGGATTGGAGTTGTTTGGTGAGCAAGCAAAAGCAGGAATTGATTTGGCAGTGTCTGAGATTAACGCAGCGGGCGGTGTGTATGGGCGACCCTTAGCAGTCATTTACGAAGACAATAAAACGGACCCTAAAACTTCAGTTGAAAAAGCCAACAAACTCATCCGCCAAGATGGTGCAATTGCCTTAATCGGTCCAATTACGTCAAACGCACGTGATGCCATACAGCCAACCAGCGCTCGATTCGGTGTGCCACTGCTCTATGCGACGAATTACGAAGGCGGTGTCTGTCCACAAGACAATGTCTTTGCGTTTAACACCGTGCCAAACCAAGAACTCGCACATTTGATTCCCGCGATGGCGATTCGCTCAGGAAAATCTTTTTATCTATTCGGTGCGGATTATGTTTGGCCGCAAAAAATGTTTGAGGCAGCCGATCAGCTTATTGCCGATATTGACGGCGAAGTCGTAGGCAAGTCTTTGACACCATTTGGCGTCAAAGACTTCACCCCATCTATTCGACAGATTATGCGTAGCGAGGCCGATGTGTTGGTATTTGCGCTGCCAGGGGCGGATGGCGTGACTTTTATGAAGCAGGCGATTGAGTTAGGGTTGACAAAACAAGTCAGTATTGCCTTTTTAGGCTTTTCAGAGACTTATTTGGGCGTGTTTGGCGCGCAATCGGATTTAGATATTTGGGTAACCGTTCCGTTTGTTTCTACGCTGCCTGCTGCCCAAAAATTTGTACAGGCGGTGCAAGCAAGCGATAAAAATATCCAAGGCGTATCACATTATGCCTTTAGCCACTATACGGCGATTCAGTTTATGGCCAACGCGTTAAATCAGATTGACGCCAACCAGCTTTCTGCTAAATCGTTGAGTCAGGAGCTTAGCTCAACAGGCGTGGATGCACTGACTGGCCGTGTTATCATGGACGAGACACACCATGTCTCGTTACCGATGTATTTGGCGCACTCTCAGGGTGAGCGTTTAGAAATGGTGTTGCCGCTTGGCATCAAACAGCCAGCGCCCAACTGCCAACGTTAATTGTATTGTTGCCATTGGGTGTCACAGGGTATCACAGG
Source organism: Ostreibacterium oceani (assembly GCF_009362845.1). Lineage (NCBI taxonomy): Bacteria > Pseudomonadati > Pseudomonadota > Gammaproteobacteria > Cardiobacteriales > Ostreibacteriaceae > Ostreibacterium > Ostreibacterium oceani. The sequence goes on from NZ_WHNW01000003.1 coordinate 126,269, forward strand.
GTATCACAGGGTATCACAGGGTATCACAGGGTATCACAGGGTGGGTATCACAGGGTGGGTATCACAGGGTGGGTATCACAGGGTGGGTGGCATTGAGTACCATTGTTGCTATTATTGGTAAAGTAGCCGATGCTTTTGGTTGACAACTTGACCAAACAATTTGGCAATCAGCCAGTGCTAACTGGGTGTCATCTGGAGATTGCCAAGGGTAGCTTGACCGCGATTATTGGACCGAACGGATGTGGCAAATCGACACTGTTTAATGTATTAACAGGGGATTTGGCTGCCGATCGAGGGCGTGTCGTGTTCTGCGGCCAAGATATCGCCCAAAAACACCCGCGTCAAATTGCACGGCAAGGGCTATTGCGAAAATTCCAAATTCCTGGCGTTTATGCCAATCTCACGGTTGCGGCGCATTTGCAATTAGCAACATCGCTGTTGCCTCGTCAATCAAACCCACGTTGGTCTTTTTTTATGCGTTCATCCAGCCGCCATAAACGGCGCCAAAATTGCGCTGAAGTCCAAGATGCGAATATCCAAACGCACGCCAATACGCTGGGGCTAGGTAAGCTATGGGATACGCAAGCAAAACACCTGTCGACTGGGCAAAAACAGCGTTTAGAATTAGCCATGTTATTGTTACTGAAACCCAAGTTGCTGCTATTGGATGAGCCCATTGCCGGAATGAGTGCAAAGGAAGCCGCAGAAACCCTAGATTTACTCAAACAACTCAATGCGGATGGTCTCACCATTGTCGTGATTGAGCACAATATGGATTTTGTCAAGCGATTGACTGAAGATATCGCGGTATTGATGTCTGGGCAGTTTCAGCTACGAGGGCATTATGACCTCATCAAGGCTGACCCAAATATTCGGAAAAACTACCTCGGGACGATTTATGCCTGACGCACCGATTTTAGCCTGTCAGCAGTGGGCGTTAGGCTATGATGCGCCAACGGTTTTGAGCGGAATTAACTGGCAGTTAGCCGCGCAGTCGATTGTCGCGTTGGTCGGGCAGAATGGTGTTGGAAAATCCAGTTTTTTAAAATCTATCATGGGGCTAATGCCCGCAGTGCAGGGCGATTGTTATTTCCAAGGACAATCGCTTGCAAAACGGAAAACCGTCGATATTGCGCGTCTGGATATTGCCTATGTGCCACAGGATAACGCGGTTTTCAATCAGTTAACCGTGGCGGAGCATTTTGCCTTGGTAAACCAATTACCGATCGAGGTGAATTTGCAGCATTTTCCGCAGCTACAGCGTGCACCCCAAAAACTGGCTGGGAAGTTATCGGGCGGGCAACGCCAGCAACTTGCGATTGCCTTTGCCTTGGCGAGTTCGCCTTTGCTATTATTGCTCGATGAACCCAGTGCAAATATCCAGCCCTCGATTGTCGAACAGTTAACCGAGACGCTATCTGATATTCACCAACAAACGGGGCTGGCGATTATTTTAGCCGAACAAAATCTATCGATGATTTCACAGTTGGCAAACACTGCGTACTTGATTGAACCTGAGCGTTTTATTGAAACCCCGATACCTATCGACACAACCGACCCTAAACAACTATCCGAGGCGTTATCGTCATTGTCTTCGCTGTCTACGTTGTCTGCGTTGTCGGACTTGGCAGGACATCAAACGGGATTAACCAATCCAGCGAAGCGAGGTTAACGGTGAAATCATGTTAAGCCCGTACGATAATAGCAGGATTTTTCTCCGTGAGCTACGGTGCGCAGTAATACAAGGGATCAGCGTATGATTGTAGTGCTAGATATCCTCTATAGCGTATTGGTGTTGATGATGGTTGTGCAAGGGCTTGCGATTATTTTTGGCTTGCTACGGGTGATTAATTTGGCGCATGGTGAACTGATGATGCTAGGTGCTTACAGCCTTTGGTTACTGTCGCAAACGCCTGTACCATTTGTGTTTTCTTTGCTGATTACCGCCGTTGGTATGGCAGCTGTTGGTGGCGTGATGTACTACTTGGTGATTAAGCGTATCCGCCATCGGTTATTGGACACGATTTTGGCAACGTGGGGCGTTTCTATTGTGTTGCAACAGTTGATTCGTCTGTGTTTTGGCTCAGGCAGCCAACACCTAGAAGCGCCGACTACGCAGTTGATTTTGCTATTTGGGCACGATTATCCGCTCTATCGCTTAATCGTGATGGGGCTAAGTCTATTGAGCTTGGCGGGGCTGTATGTGTTGTTTTTTGGTACGCGTTTTGGGGTAAAAGCGCGTGCAGTGATTAGCAACCCAACCCTTGCCACTGCCGCAGGACTGCCTGCGGAAAAGCTGTATTTGATTAGTTTTATGATTGGCGGCATGATGGCCGGTGTGGCTGGCGCAGTTATCGCACCAACCATGAGTATTTCGCCATTGATGGGTGGGGATTATTTGGTACCAGCGTTTTTGTCGGTGTTAATTGGCGGTTTGGGTAGTATTATCTCGGCGTTGAGTGGCGCAGCGGTGATTGCAGGTAGTCAATCGTTACTCACGGTGTTATTTGATCCCGTGATTGCACAACTGGGCATGCTGGGTCTTGCCATTGCGTTATTAAAATGGTTTCCTAGCGGGTTGTTTAAATGATACGGTGGCGACAAGACAATCAGGGTAAATTAATCAGCTTGGCCCTATGGTTGCTGTTGTTGTTATTGCCGATAGGGATGAGTGGCTATAGTTTATCGCAGTTTTCGATTTATTTTTGTTATGGGATTTTTGCCATGAGCTTGGCTTTTTTATGGGGTCAAGTTGGGCTGTTATGCTTAGGGCAGGCGATTTTTTTTGGTGTTGGCGCGTATAGCATGAGCTTAGCAACTTTGGGGATGCTACCTACGCTGTCCACGCTATCTATGCTGACGGGTAATCATGAATTAATGGTAACGACAGCAGGGGGCGAAATGACGCGGCAGTGGCTGGGTATTGGCTTGGCTGTGCTGTTGCCGATGTTCATTGCTTTGTGCATGGCGTGGTTGTTGTTTAACGGCAATACGTTAGATGGTGCATTTTTGGGCTTGGTCACCTTGGCATTGGCCGTGATTGCTGAACGCTTATTTGGACAGTGGTCATTTGTGGGTGGCAGTAATGGGTTATTTAACATTCCACCACTACTGTGGCAGGGTAATTGGCTATCAGAAACAAGCGTTTATTTTGTGACGCTAGGGGTTGCGTTTGTGATTTGGGTGGGGTTAGTTGGGCTGCAAAAAAGTCCGCTGGGTCTCATCGTTCGCGCCGTGCGTGACAACGAACACCGCAGCAGCCATTTAGGGATTCATACCGTCAAAGTCAAAACGCTGTCACTGGTATTGAGTGCGGGCATTGCTGGGTTGGCAGGGGCGTTGTTTGTGACGCAATTTTACTTTGTATCACCCGATTTGGTTGGGTTTAGGTTATCCACGGAAGTCTTGATTTGGGTGGCCGTCGCAGGGCGGTTATCGTGTTCGGCCGCTTTTTTTGGGGCTATTAGCGTGCGCCTATTAGAAGGCTACTTGGGTGATGTGTTTGGTGATTACTGGTTGTTGTTGCTGGGTTTGCTGTTCATTCTCGTGGTGATGTATTTGCCCAAAGGGTTGTTGGGCAAATGGTTGGATTGATGGTAAGGCGACTTCCGTCAATCAAGCATCAATCAAGCATCAACCAAAAGCCAGCCAAATAGCGACACCAATCATTAATGAGCCAGAAATGCGGTTAATGAGTTTGACGTTGCCTGTGTTTTGCAATAAGCGGCGTAGGGTTTTGCCGCCTTCGCAGTACAGGCATAAACTGGCAAATTCAATCAACACAATCAGCCCAATCAAAATGATGAGCTGAGGGTATAGTGGTTTGCTTTGGTCGATAAAAGGCGGTAATAAGGCAATAAAAAATGCCCAGCCTTTGGGGTTTGAAACAGCGGTAATCAATCCTTGAAACATCAGTGCCATTCGGCTAGGGCTTCGCTGTTCTAGTGGGTTTAGGTTAAGTGCAAGTTTACCCTTGGATAGCCACATATTAATCCCGATATAGGCCAGATACAACCCGCCACCGTATTTGATGACCATGAAAATTTGTGGGTAGTTTAGCAGGATGACCGCGACACTCATCACGGACGCAATCGCGACAATCGCAACACCAATTAACTCACCAAACATTAACCACAGTGTTTTTTTAAAACCAATCTGCATGCCCATCGTTAGCGCCAAAGTCATACAAAGCCCAGGTGTTAATGAGACAAAGGCAAAGGTAGCGATAAAACCCGTCAAAATGGCGACATTAATCGATTCTAGCATAAAGCATTCCTGTCAGGTAAGCTGTTGTTAATAGGGTTTTTTGGCTTTTTTGCGATATTTGCTTGTGTTGCGTCCAATCAGCCAATCAGCCAATTAATTAAATAGCAATATAGCCGATATTGTGCAACAAGTCTATGGCTAGGCGTGAAATTATGGGTGATTTTTTTGCTTGGTAACGGGCAGAGAAATTGGCGGCGTATCTGTTGATTCACGTATCGGTGTCAGGGGCTGCTAATTCTGGCTTACTGCATTCGATAACCGTAGTTTGAGTGCTATTTTTACTCTCTGTTTTGTAGATATAGAGCGTTTGATTGGGGTTGATGAGTGCTTGGCAAGTATCGTTTTGGCAGTCGATTGCCGCCGTAATGTCTTGAAAGCTCGAGGCAAAAGCAGGTGGCTCTCCTGCCACGTAGAGTTTGTTGCCCGTTTCGTTTAGCGTGATAACGCGAATTTCACGGCCAAAAAGCTGCTGGTGTTGGGTTGGGCGATAGCTGTCTTTGGCAAACCGTTTATAGCCAATTTCGTTGATAATATCGGCTTCGGTTTGGATGGCTTGGGCGCTAAGCTGGCATAGCGCAATGGATTCCATATCGCTTAATGCCTGTGTTTCAGATGTCGTTTCAGGCGTGGTTTCAAGCGTCGTTTCAGGCGTGGCTTCAAATGCCGTGGAGTTTGCCGTTTGGCTCGCACAGCCTGACAAGCTGACCGTGCTGAGCAAAACGGATAGGCAAAACACAACACGATGAACCATGCGGCTTGTGCTATGTGATTGTGCGGTAGCGGCTTGCACGATAGGGGTTTGTGCGGTAGCGGCTTGCACGGCTAAGACTCTAGCCCTGTCATGGCAACCGTATTGAAACCAGCATCCACATAAAGAATTTCGCTAGTGATGCCCGAGGCAAGGTCTGAGGTTAGGAATGCCGCCGCATTGCCAACTTCGTCAATCGAGACGCATTTGCGTAACGGCGCGGATTTCTCGAATTGTTCTAGCATTTTTCTAAATCCCGAGATACCCGATGCCGCGAGTGTGCGAATGGGACCTGCTGAGATGGCGTTGACGCGCACACCAGATTCGCCAAGTGCCGCCGCTAAATAGCGTACGTTTGCCTCTAATGAGGCTTTGGCAACGCCCATCAGGTTATAGTTAGGGATGACTTTGACCGCGCCCAAATAAGTCATGGCAAGGACTGAGCCTTGGTTTTTTTCTAGCATTGGGCGTGCGGCTTTGGTGAGCGCGACTAGTGAGTAGGCGCTGATGTCGTTTGCCATGGCGAAGTTTTCACGCGATATGCCGTCTAAAAAGTTGCCTTCTAGCGCTTCGCGCGGCGCAAATGCAACCGAGTGAACCAAGCCATCTAACCCGTCCCAATGCTGATTTAATGCGGCGAAAACGGCATTGATTTCGTCATCAGACGTGACTTCACAAGGGTAAATAAGGTTGGTGTCACAACCGAGTTCTTCGGCCATTTTGACGACGCGGGATTTTAGCTTGTCGTTTTGATAAGTAAAAGCTAACTCAGCGCCTTCGCGTTTCATGGCTTTGGCGATGCCCCAGGCGATAGACAGGTTAGAAGCCAGTCCTACGATTAAAATTTTCTTATTGGTTAAAAAACCCATAGTCGATACCTCGATGACGTAAAGTTGGTTTGCTGAAAGTTGGTTTGCTGATAAACTAAGCAAACTATTTTATCATAGTTAGGGTAAATAAGTGGTGTGGATTTTTAAGTGAAGTTTAACGGTTGATATCGAGATTATGGGCGCGTATTTTATTCGACGATTATTATTAGTCATTCCGACTTTTATTGGGATTACTTTTTTGGTGTTTTTAATTACGCGGTTAGTGCCTGGTGGCCCGCTAGAAGAACTCCTGCAACAAATTCAATTGGCGGGCGCTGATGGTGCAGGAAACAGCCAAACGAATAGCGGCGAAACGTTATCTGACGAACAATTAGCAGAATTAGAACAGTTTTTTGGGCTCGACCAGTCCATCCCCCAAGCCTATATGGCGTGGATGGGTAAATTATTACAGCTTGATTTTGGGGTGTCTACGCGCTTTCAAGACCCTGTATTGACTTTAATTAAAGAGCGATTGCCGATTTCGTTGTTTTACGGCATTGCGACGTTGGTGATTGTTTATAGTGTCTGTATTCCATTAGGCATTGTCAAAGCGATTCGGCACAATACGTCATTTGATTATGTGAGCTCGATTTTGGTGTTTATTGGGTTTGCCATTCCAGGCTATGTGATTGGGATTTTGTTACTCAATACCTTTGCTTATTACTATGATTGGTTGCCGCTAGGGGGATTTGTCAGTGATGAATTTGAAACGCTAGGATTTTGGGGGAAAGTCAATGATGTCTTTCGTCATGCTGTTTTGCCGTTGATTGCTTATGTCGCAGGGAGCTTTGCCATGCTGACACTGCTGATGAAAAATTCGCTGATGGAAAATCTCGCCAAAGACTATATGAAAACAGCCATTGCCAAAGGGCTGTCGTTTCGCCAAGCGGTGTTTCGCCACGCGTTGCGTAATTCGTTGGTGCCGATTGCGACAGGGTTTGGCGGGGTGCTGAGTGTGGTGTTGACGGGGTCTTTTTTGATTGAAAGTATTTTTAATATTGATGGCATTGGCTTGTTGGGTTATGAATCGGTGGTCAAGCGCGATTATCCTGTGGTGATGGGGATTTTGGTGATTTCTTCGTTGCTGTATTTGTTAGGTAATATTTTGTCTGACATTTGTGTGGCGCTGGTCGATCCGCGTGTTAAGTTTGACTAGTCGTCAGTTTTATATTAGATAATGTGATGAAATTAAATAACAAAAAAACAGATTTAAACCAGTCAGTGGAAAGCCAGTCAGGGGAAAAACCGACAATTATTCTCATTCATGGGATTTATTTTCATGGCGCATTAATGAAGTACATGCAGCTAAAGCTTCAGCAGCGCGGTTATACGGTATTAGCATTTTCGTACAAATCGGTGACGCAGCCCCTTGCAGAGAATGCCAAACAGCTGGTTGAATTTGTGCGTACGAATTGCCAACCAGAGGATGTCGTGCATTTTGTCGGCCATAGTCTGGGTGGTTTGTTGGCACGGCAGGCATACGAATTAGCCCCTGAGCTATTTACAGGGCGTATTGTGACGCTAGGTACGCCGCATCAAGGTAGCGCAATGGCGCGGGTGATGCAGACAATTCATAAGCGCATCATCGGTGGTGCGTTTTTTCAGGCACTTGATGGCGATTTGCCCGATTGGCAAGGCCAAGTGGCGCTGGGGTCTATTGCTGGCAGCATGCCAGTTGGTCCAGGTGTGTTGGTGGTTAGATTTGATGAGACCAGTGATGGCACGGTGGCTTTGTCTGAGACGCAACTAGCCAATCAAGCCGATCACCTTGTGTTACCCATGTCGCATACGGGATTAGTCTATTCTAAGCGGGCAGTGGCTCAGGTGGATTATTTTTTGAGGCATGGTAAATTTGACCATAACGCAGTACAATAGGCGCGATTGGGGCGCGATTGGGCGCATTTGAGGCGCGACTTTACTTGCGGCAATTCACGAACTGAACGAATATCACAACACAATATCACAACACTAAAAAACAATACATAGATTGAGGTAATGCATGGCAGGGCATAGTAAATGGGCAAATATTAAGCACAAAAAAGCAAAAGAAGACGCCAAACGCGGCAAGGTATTTACACGGTTGATTCGTGAGCTGACGGTTGCGGCACGCAATGGTGGCTCTGACCCAGATATGAATCCGCGCCTTCGGCTGGCGGTATCCAAAGCACAAGCAGCCAATATGCCCAAAGATACGATGGAGCGCGCAATCAAACGCGGTGCAGGTGAGCTAGACGGACAAGTCCTTAGTGAAATTCGTTACGAGGGATACGGGCCAGGTGGCGTTGCCGTGATGGTTGATTGCTTATCTGATAACCGCAACCGCACGGTTGGCGAAGTTCGCCATGCGTTTAGTAAATTCGGTGGGAATTTGGGCACGGATGGCTCGGTGGCTTTTCAATTTAGAGAAGTCGGTATTTTATCCTATGAATCAGCCGATGAAGACGCGATTATGGAAGCGGCACTCGAGGCAGGCGCAGAGGATGTCGTTGCAGAAGCGGGTGCCATAGAAGTCATTACTAGTCTCAAAGACTATACCAGTGTCTATGATGCGATGGTTGCGGCGGGGTTTGAGCCCGATGAGTCCGAGATTACCCAACGCGCTGACAATTTGTCGCCGGTTGTTGGCGAAGATGCCGAAAAGTTGCTGAAATTACTGGATGTGTTAGAAGACTTAGATGATACACAGACGGTTTCAACGAATGCCGATTTTCCAGAGGATATGGCGTAAATTGTGGTCAATGAAAATAACCGATAACCGATAACCGACAAAAAAGAGGGAAACGCGATGGAAATAACGTGGTCTGATGTGCAATTAATTGCTGAAATGTTATACGATGAACACCCAGATGTCGATCCGCAGTGGATACGATTTACCGATTTGCACGCGTGGGTTTGTGCTTTGGATGGGTTTGTTGATGATCCTGAAAAATCAAATGAAAAAATCCTAGAGGCCATACAAATGGCGTGGATTGAAGAGGCAGAGGAATAATCACCTTGCCAAAATCAGTGACTAAATATACCCGCGATCAACACCCCATTTCGCGCAGCCAAATGCCGAAAACCGCACTAAAAGTGCTCTATCGGCTCAAGGAATCGGGGTTTCGTGCGCTGTTGGTTGGCGGCTGTTTGCGCGACTTATTGCGCGGCAAAGCCCCCAAAGATTTTGACGTAGTAACCGATGCAACCCCCGATGAGATTAAACAGTTATTTTCTAACTGCCGTTTAATTGGTCGGCGGTTTCGTTTGGCGCATATCCATTATGGACGCGAAATTATCGAAGTTGCGACCTTTCGTGCTGATGAAAAAGGCTTTACAGACGACCAAGGTCAAGTCATCCAGCACAATACCTTTGGCACCATAGAAGACGACGTACAGCGGCGTGATTTCACGCTAAACGCGCTGTATTATGACATCGAAGACTTTAGCTTAATCGATTATGTTGGCGCGTTAGATGATATCGAAGCAGGGATTATTCGTATTATTGGTGATGCCAATGAACGCTACCAAGAGGACCCTGTGCGTATGTTGCGCGGTGTTCGATTTGCTGCCAAGCTTGATATGCGGCTTGCTGCCGAGACGGAGCGTGCGATTGCGGATAACAAAGATTTGTTACAAAACGTGCCCAGTGCAAGACTGTTTGATGAGACATTAAAATTATTCATGAGTGGCCATGCGTTGGCGTCTTATGAAGCGTTACGGTTGTATGATTTATTTGGTGTCTTGTTCCCGCAAACTGACACGATTTTCAATGATTTCTCAGCACCCGAACATGCACGTTACAAAAAATTACTCAAACTGGCGCTGAAAAATACCGATTATCGTTTGGCGCACAACGAACCCGTTACGATTGGATTTTTGTATGCGGTTATTTTATGGCCGGTTTATGAGCAGTTACTTACCGATAGCTTAGCGGCAGAAACGCATTGGCACAAAGCCATGCACGAGAGTATCGACCACGTTTTTCACCAAGCAGCCATGCGCGTTGGTATCCCGATGCGCCACAAAACAATGGTTCGCGATATTTGGGTGATGCAAATGCGCTTGATGGCGGACAAACCGACGACCAAAAAAATCCGTGGCGTGCTGGCGCACAAGCGATTTCGAGCAGGGTATGACTTTTTGACGTTGCGAATGCAAGCAGGCGAAGCGTTAGAATCGACGTATGAGCTGTGGACACAAGCACAGATAGACTATCCCATTGAAAAAGTCGTGTATCATGACGATGATGCGCCAGAGGGCGTGCGTAAAAAACGCAGGAGACGGCGTTGAATGGCGTCGCCGCCTATATTGCTCTGGGGAGCAATCTAGATAATCCGCTGCAACAAATTGAAACGGCGATTGCACAAATCGCCGCGCATCCCGCCATGCAATTAATCAAACGCGCCAAGTGCTATCGCAGCAAACCTGTTGGTCCAGCGGATCAGCCTGATTTTATCAATACAGCGGTGATGATAGAGACCACGTTGTCGCCACGGGATTTATTGCAGGCATTGCAAGCTATCGAACAGGCGCAGCACCGCGTCAAAACAGCGCACTGGGGCCCGAGAACGATTGATTTGGATATTATTTTGTATGGGGATACGGTGTTGACGACTGAGACGCTGATCATTCCGCATGCCCAGGCGCATTTACGCGCGTTTGTGTTGCAGCCGCTGTTAGACCTTGATGAGACGCTGACGTTACCGCGTTATGGTCGTGTGGCAGCGTTACTTTTTGCACTAAATGCACAACAAAATACACAACAAGATCAAGCACAATTACATGAAATAAACCCACACCACAGCAAATGCAGGTAATCACCGATGAGCCAACCAAATACGATTGAACGCCTTAGACGTAAAAAAGCCAAGCAAGAAAAATTTGTAGTCATTACCGCCTACGATGCCAGTATGGCAAGGATTTGCGAAGCCGCTGGCGTGGATATGATTTTAGTTGGCGATTCGTTGGGGCAAGCCGTGCAAGGCCATGAAACCACCGTGCCCGTGACAGTCGATGATATTATTTATCATGCCAAAGCGGTCACCCGTGGGTCGCAGTCGGTGCTTAAAATGCTGGATATGCCGTTTATGAGTTTTTATTCGGTCTCGCAAGCCCTAGCGAATGCAACCCGCTTGATGCAAGCAGGCTTTGCCGAGATTGTCAAAGTCGAAGCAGGTGCTTATCAAGTCGATATTATTCGTGCGCTAAGTGATAATGGTATTCCTGTTTGTGCGCACCTTGGGCTGACACCGCAAACGGTACATAAATTAGGCGCATATCGCACCGTGGGTAACCGCACCGACGAAGCCAAACGCTTACTTAGCGAAGCCGCCGCCTTAACCGAGGCAGGCGCTGACCTGTTGTTACTCGAATGCGTGCCAGCAGCACTTGCCAAACAAATCACCGATAATAGCCCCGTGCCTGTGATTGGTATTGGCGCTGGCGTGGATGTGGATGGGCAAGTATTGGTGATTAATGATGTGATTGGTGTCTCAGCGCATGTGCCACGTTTTGCTAAAAACTTCATGCCAGAAGCGGGCTCGATTATTGGCGCAATTACCGCCTATGTTGACGCGGTGAAATCAGGGCAATTTCCTGAGAAAGATACCTGAAATAGATACCTGAAATAGCTATCTGAATAATTAATAAGATATTGATATTTAAATAAATAAATTAAAATCACAACTTAAAACAACGCCGCCGCCATGACGCAGCCACTTATTTTACGCACGCTTACCGACATTAATCAATACCGACAAACGCATTTGCGCTCGGGGGAAAAACTCGTGCTGGTGCCCACGATGGGAAATTTGCACGCAGGACATTTGGCATTGGTTGACAAAGCCAAAACCTACAGCGATAACGTGGTGGTGAGTATTTTTGTCAACCCCACGCAGTTTGGCCCAACAGAGGATTTGGCGACATACCCACGAACTTTTGCTGATGATTGTGCAAAATTAGCAGCGCGGGGCGTGTCGGCTGTTTTTTACCCCGAGGTGGCGACGATTTATCCACATGGAGTGACACAGACGTTATCGATTGATTTTAACGATACGCTGACCAAAATACTGTGTGCAGCAGATCGCCCCACGCATTTCCAAGGGGTGGCAACCGTAGTGGCTAAGCTGTTTCAGCTAATCCGCCCCGATGTGGCGATTTTTGGGCAAAAGGATTATCAGCAATTGGCGGTTATTCGGCGCTTAGTCGATGAGTTATTTATGCCGATTGTGATTGATTCGATTGCGATACGGCGCGAGGATAACGGACTGGCAATGAGTTCGCGTAATCAGTACCTATCCGATGACCAGCGCCAGTTAGCTGGTGAAATTTATGCTACTTTGCAGCGCATCAAGATCGCTATTTTGGCAGGTAACCCCGCGCAACCAATCATCGATGCGGCAATGGCTGCATTGACCACCCGTGGCATCGCGGTGGAGTATTTGGCATACCGCGATGCCGATGATTTGACGCAATCCCTATGCGAAACGAACCCGCCGCGGCAATGCCGTAGCATTCTGCTAATCGCTGCCCGTATCGGCAGCACACGCCTGATTGATAATTTGTTCGTGTGTGACAGTTTTTAGGTGGTTTTGCTAGTTCGTTAAGTATTACTTATCAATTTATTTTGTTAATTCACATTATATCAATGCATTAGACTAATACCCCTGGCCGTATTATACTAGGTATGCGCACTTTGGATGCTACGCGCGTCTAATCGACGACTAACTAGGATGACGACTAACTAGGAGGCAAGGCTAATGGATAACCTAACTAATTTAAAGGCGATTTTGCATTCCAAAAGAGCTAATATTTATTACCTCGAAAAATGCCGAGTCATGCAAAAAGATGGGCGTGTACTCTACCTGACTGAAGCAGCAAATGAAAATCAGTATTGGAACATTCCTATTGCGAATACCACCTGTCTGTTATTAGGGACAGGCACTTCAATTACTCAGGCTGCGATGCGTATGATTGCTTCAGCGGGCGTGTTGGTTGGTTTTTGTGGTGGCGGTGGAACCCCGTTATTAATGGCAAATGAGATTGAGTGGTTAACTCCGCAAAGTGAATACCGTCCTACTGAATATATGCAAGGCTGGATGTCGTTTTGGTTTGATGAAGTACGTCGTTTTCAAGCTGCCAAGGAACTTCAGCAAGCACGAATTACTTATCTGTTGCAGGTGTGGAGCAAGGATAAAGCCCTGAAAGCCGAAGGTTTTGTCGTTGAAGATATCTTGATTCAAAATGCATTACAGCAATACGGCGATAAAATGCAGCTAGCCACCAGCACCAACCAATTACTATTAATCGAAGCAGAGCTGACTAAACAGCTATACAAATACGCAGCCCAGACAACTAAGCACCAGCGATTCACACGGCAACACGATGCGGTTGATTTAGCCAATACGTTTTTAAATCATGGAAACTACCTTGCCTATGGATTAGGCGCAACGACATTGTGGGTATTAGGTATACCCCATGGTTTTGCGCTGATGCACGGCAAAACACGTCGCGGCGCACTGGTTTTTGATGTGGCGGATTTAGTAAAAGATGCACTGGTGTTACCGCTGGCATTTATTTGCGCCAAAGAAAACGCGACAGAACAAGAGTTTCGTCAACAATGCTTACAGGCCTTTGCGGATCACAAAGCGCTTGATTATCTGTTTAATCAAGTCAAATCAGTGGCATTGTCACACCATCAATGCAGTGATGATGAGGCAACAGAGGCCCCGTCTAGTGAAATAGATAATCGGAAATAGATAATCGTTAATAATAAAGAGCCTATGAGTAAATCTGATAAAAAACAATTGCTAAACCGCATACTCAAAAATCGCCGTTACCCTGTGCCAATGCGTGATTTGACGAGAGCCTTGGAATGTACCGAGAGAACAGTATATCGCATCATCGAGTCTTTGAGCGTTGAGCTTAATGCGCCGATTGAATATGTTGAAAACCAGGGTTATCAAATTCGCCAAGACGAGGCAGCGTTAATAGAGTTGCCAGGCTTATGGATGACAGTCGATGATATGCAGTCAATGCTGGTTGTGCTCAATTTATTAAAAAAACTACATGGCGGCATGATACATGGCAGTATTGATGTATTTGAAGAAAGCATCCAAGCACAGCTAAAATCATTAAATATTGATAGCCAAAAATTGATTACTGCGCTAAAAATAGTGCCGATTGGTCACAAAATGGTCGTGTATTCGACTTATCAAACCATTTTAACGGCGTTATTGACAGGAAAACAAATAACTATCGGATACGATACCTACAGTGGTGAGCAATCAAACCGTGTCATTAGCCCACTAACGCTGGTTTACTATCGTGAAAACTGGTATGTTGATGCGTGGTGTCATCTCAGAAACGAATTGAGAACGTTTCAAATTGCACGTATTTCAAATATCGAGTTATTAACACAGCAGTCAAAACAGATTTCAGAGCAAGCATTGGCACAATACTTTACGCAAAGCTATGGTGTGTTTTCAGGACGTGCAAAATACACCGCCTGTTTGCGGTTTTCAGCAGCCATTGCGCATGAAGTATCAAAACAAATTTGGCACCCAGACCAACAAAGCCAATGGCAAGGTGATGATTATCTGTTGTCCGTGCCGTACTCAGACGACAGAGAGCTACTCCAAGATTTATTAAAATTATCGCCTCACGTTTACGTGCAGTCCCCAGATTGTTTGCGCGAAAAGCTGCTTGAGAAACTGACTATGGCATTACAAAAAAACGCTTCAGCGGAAAAATAGTGAAATATTTTTTCTTAACTGACATGTTTTGTCAGTCACCTTTGTTAAGATGAAGAAATGAAAAAAGATTGGACTTAAAAAATGATGGTTACCTTTGTCTCGCAATGCGAAAAAAACGCACTCAAGCGCACACGCCGTGTATTAGATGCCTTTGCCAATCGTATCGGGGACAACGTGTGGCAAACCGTCATCACGCAAGAAGGGTTAGCCGCAGTCAAGAAATTGCTTCGCAAAACCGCCAGTAAAAGCACGGCAGTCAGTTGCCACTGGATACGCGGTAGAGTACGGACAGAATTACTCTGGGTGGTTGGAAATAAACGAAAATTTAATAGTGAGGGGATGGTGCCGGTGAATAGGACGCAGCGTAATTTGTTAAAATCTCAGATTGAAAGTGATTGGCATTATCTACCACTAATCAAATCATTAGTAGCTTTGGCGGCATTGCTGCATGATTGGGGTAAAGCAACCGCGTTGTTCCAACAGAAATTAAGTCCAAAAAATAAACAGAAATTCAAAGGGGATCCAATACGACATGAATGGATTTCAATATTGTTGTTAAAAGCACTAGTTCAGGCAACAAAAACTCAAACAGACGAGGAATGGTTGCTGAAATTAAAATCGGGAGATATAGATGAAAAATTGCTTAAACAATATATTAAGAGAAATGAATCCAATCCATTTAGTAATTTACCCCCTACAGCAAAGTTAGTTGCATGGTTGATCGTGTCGCATCATAGATTGCCGTTACCGGCTAATGACCGTTGGAATGATTATATTTCAGAAGGAGCAGAGACCTTAGATATTATGCTTGCTCGAATCTCACTAAATTGGGGGTATGAGAACCGTTTTGATGAAACTGAGTACAATGAACGAATAGCGGCATGTTTCGATTTACCAAAGGGCTTGCTAGTAAATTCTAAGCCATGGATGAAGCAGGTGAAAAAATGGTCCGTACGTTTATTAGATTGCCAGAAACAAGCCGAAAATACTATTCAAGATGGGAGTTATCGCATTGTTTTAAATCATGCTAGGCTTTGTTTGATGCTAGGAGACCATTATTACTCTTCGCAGGATGCACATCAAAAATGGCAGGGACAATCAGGTTTATTCGCGAATACAGATCGTTCGACTAATACACTGAAGCAAAAGTTGGACGAACATCTAGTTGGCGTTGCCAAACATGCATTGAATACTGCACATTTGCTTCCATCATTTGAGAAAGAACCACCTTGCGCTGAAGACCTTAACAATTTGAAAGCACGAAGTCCGTCTCAATTTAGATGGCAAGATGTAGCGGTTGAGAAAATCAATTCTTGGCAAAAAGAAAATTTCAAAAAAGACGATTTAAAATATGGTTTTTTTGCTGTTAATATGGCGAGTACAGGCTGTGGGAAGACCTTTGCTAACGCTAAAATCATGCGAATTCTCTCGCATGATTCAGAAAGTCTGCGTTATATTTTGGCGCTTGGATTGCGTACTTTGACTTTGCAAACAGGAGATGAGTATCGTCAACGTGTGGGATTAGATAATAGTGAGCTTGCTGTGTTAATTGGCTCTCGTGCAGTTATGGAGCTGCATAAACAAATCGAGATCGACAGCGAGGAAAATAGCTATGAAAACAGTGGGTCATTGTCACAAGAGGCTTTGTTAGAAGAAGAAATTGATTTCGAGTGTGCAATACCAGAGGATGGCTTGAGCACAGTGTTAACTTGCAATCGAGATAAAAAATTTTTATATGCGCCAGTGCTTGTCGCGACAATCGATCATTTAATGGCTGCCACAGAGACAAAGCGAGGTGGACGTTATATTCTACCGACGTTACGACTTATGTCTTCTGATTTAGTGATAGACGAAATTGATGATTTTACTGGCGATGACTTAATTGCTATTGGCCGTCTCATTCATTTAGCAGGCATGCTGGGGCGAAAAGTAATGATATCATCGGCAACAATACCACCATTTCTAGCCGAAGGGTACTTCAAAGCTTATCGAGATGGTTGGGCGTTGTATTGTAAAAGCCGTACAGCTAACCCAACAATTGGTTGCGCATGGATAGATGAATTCAGCACCCAAGTTTTTAGTAATGACGAAATGGATGTGTCGAAGTCAGTTTTAGAGAGCTATAGACCTCAGCACACTAAGTTTATTGATAAAAGAGTAAATGAATTAAAGCGACAACCAGCGAAACGAAAAGCAATTATTTCGGATTGCCACATGATAATTGATCAATATAAGAATCAAAATCATAAAGATAAGGAAGTACTAGAAAGTAAGCAATCGGCTTATTTCAATGTGGTCGTGAAAAGTATATTGAATTTGCATGAAGCACATAATTTTACTGATAAAATGACTAATCTTAAAGTTTCTTTTGGTGTGGTTCGTGTCGCTAATATCCCTCCTTGCATTGAGCTGACTAAATATTTATTAGGAATAGATTGGCCAGATGATACAGAAATAAGAGTTATGGCCTATCACAGTCAGCAAGTGCTATTGATGCGTTCAGTACAAGAGTGGCATCTGGATCAGGTATTAACCAGAAAAGAAGAGGAAAGAAATCCTCCAGAGGCATTAAATAATCCGATTGTACGGGCGCATTTAAACACGGCTAAAAAAAAATCGAATATAAAAAATGTTGTTTTTATATTGGTAGCTACACCAGTTGAAGAGGTTGGGCGTGATCATGATTTCGATTGGGCGGTGATTGAACCATCATCTTATCGCTCTATAATTCAATTAGCTGGTCGAGTTCGCCGTCATAGGCAAGGCGAGGTTAACCAAGCTAATGTGGCATTATTGCAATATAACTTGAAAGGTGTTAAAAATTATCATGATGAAAATGCAGTCGTATTTAGTAGACCAGGATTTGAAGACTTTATCAGACTTAAGAGTCACGATTTAAGGCAATTAGTCGATGTGGACGCCATCTATGAAAGGTTAGATGCGGTTCCGAGAATTCAATGTTTGTCTCATTTAAATATTAATTATTTGCGTTCAATTAATCGGGCAGATAGTTTGGTTGAGTTAGAACATGCAGCAACTTGGTTTTGGTTGGCAAATTACAAGATGAGCGGTCAGGGTGCACAAATAAGCCCAGCGACCTTGCAAGGATGGTTAAATCATCATTGGTTTTTATGTGCGCTGCCACAAGCTCTTTCTCCATTTAGGAAAGGGCAGCCGAGCTTGAAAATATTTTTAGTTTTCAATGAATCGCAACAAGTCAGTCAATTTTGCGAAAAAGATAATCAAGGCTATCCAGTTGAGCGTGAGAATTTGTTAAGTATTCAGCGTGTTGAATTAAGTGAACGAGCAAAAGTAGGTTATGGTTAATGCGTGATTATGATCAATGTTGTTTAAATTTAGCTGACCAAAAGGAGCTTAATCAAAGTTTGATTTCACTGCGCTATGGCGAGTTAAATTTTTATTTTTATGAAGGAAATAAATATGGCTATAACGACCAACTGGGGTTGTTTAAACTGTAAAAATCATGATTCATTTGATTAAATAAGCTGCCTATGCGGCAGTGGATATCTATAGGTAGACAAATTATTTCTAAGCTGCCTATGCGGCAGTTTTTATATTATAGCGCAAACTTTGAAACTTAGTAATCTTGCATCGCTTTTAATGCTAAATTATAGTAAAACTAATTAGGTTTTGATAAAATGGGTGGGCTGTGTTAATATGTGCTTATTCTAATGAGAAAGAGGAGTAAATTATGATTGATGATGCAATAACGACTTTTCTTGATGACAGAAAAGATGCATGGCTAAAAAAGAATATCAGTTCGTCTATGAACGAAGAAGAAATAACAGAAAAAGAGTTGGAATGTGAGACTATTTTTACGTTGCAGCATTGGCTACCAAATGCGGCTAAAAGAGCAGGGCAAATGTCGATGAGCTCTCACCCATGTACATTTAGCCATCCCAGTTCTCGCAAAAATAAAAATGGCTATGCAACTTCTGTAATTGCCAATAGTAAACGTTCTAATGATGGGTTTCTAAGAAGTGGGAATGTAACAGTAGAGCTAGATGCTTTAGGTAATGCTGCCGCATTGGATGTGTACAAATTTTTGACGCTTAAAATGAATGACGGTATGAGTTTAATTGAGCATATTGAAAAAGATACTGAATTAGCCGTAAAGTTGCTCACTTTATCAAATGTTAATGAGGAGTTAAATTATTTAGCACTTAAAAAAGATTTTCTAGAAATGGTGTCAGTAGGTAGTGAAATAGTAACTAGCTCTAAAATAAAACAAGTGTTTTTTCCGATTGAGAAAGATTGGTCGGAGAATAAATCATATAATGCAGAATCCTATCATCAACTATCAATTTTAACGGCCTCAGGTATTTTATTTGAATTAAGGAATCGTCTAGATGCAATGCGGTTTGGTGATGAAATAAAATTTGCTAGGGAAAGCAAGAGAATGAACCAAAAACACCCTGGATTTAAAGAAATCTACAATCTAACGACAATTGGTTACGGTGGGACAAAACCGCAAAACATTAGTGTGTTAAATAATAAAAATGGAGGTAAAGCCCATATGTTTATGTCAGTGCCTCCTAAATTAAAACAACGTGACATTCATTTTCCTCAGACTGACTTTTTTCGTCAGACTGTGCATTATTTTCAATGCAAAAATCAGTTCTACCAGTTACATAAGTTGTATAGTCGTGAAAATAATAACAAGCTTATCCGTGATATGCGAGATGAGTATTATCAAAGCATAATTGATCATATTATTGAAAAAATGTGGCAGATTCGTAGTGTGGCTACAGAGCAATTCAGCACTAATGAAAATCAATTACCTTTAGTGCAAAAAATTTGGTTATGTGACCAACTGGAATATTCTGAGCAGCGCGAAAAAATGGATGACTGGCTCGTTGAAATAGAAGATTCAATTGCAAAATTTTTATTTCATGGATATGAAAAGGTACTAGGTAAAAATGCTATTAAGCTTAGTGATGAAGAATATAAACATATGCACAAAAAAGTGTTTTCAAATAGAGAGGCATTACGATGATAGGGGAAGTTAAAAAGCTATTAATTATTCCACATATTAAAATCCATAATGCCAATGCGCTATCGAGCCCGTTTACTATTGGTTTTCCGGCAATGACTGCTTGGTTGGGTGCGGTGCATGCAATGCAAAGGAAGTTGTGCGAAAGAGGTGTGCCTGCTAACTTTTTAGCGGTTGGAGTTGTTTGCCATGATATGGAATTACAAACTTATAAAGGAGAAGGCGACTTTGTGCATTCAATAATTGGTACAGCTAACCCATTGGATAAGACGGGCGCCAGATCACCATTTATTGAGGAGGCTAGATGCGATATCGAGGCAAGTTTAGTTATTCAGTACGATAACATAACAATAGACGAGCGTGAAAAATTATTAGATAACATTGACCATTTGTTGCATTCACAGATGAAAATTGCCGGAGGTGATATCAATGGCTTTCAACCCCCATTTTGTATAAATACGCAAGAGGATGATGAAAAAAGTTTGAGGGATTTTCGACGTTTACTGATGCCTGGTTATGCCATATTTGAGCGACGCGATCTCATGATAGATGCCATGGAAAAGGGTGCGGATGCATTAGATGCCTTGATAGAGTATTTAGCGATTCATCATTGCTGCGATATAGATGATGAAGGCAATGTTACTTGGTCTAGTCATCGTAAATCGCTGGATAATAAACCTGCAGGATGGATAGTTCCAATTGCTACAGGATTTCATGGTATTAGCGAGTTGGGTGAAGCAAAAAATCAACGAGACTCGGATACCTCGCATCGATTTGCGGAATGTATTGTTACATTAGGTGAATTTAGAATGCCACACCGCATACGATTTGTAGAAGATATGCTATGGCGCTATAGCACTGATGGTGATTTATATTTGTGCCAACAAAAGGCACAAACTACTCAAAAAACAAAGTATTCATCAGAATCAGAATTTTAATTTTTATTAATCAAGTTAGAGGAGAGTTATTATGGCTAAAAAAGAAAATATTGCATCTGTACTGGCATTTGAAAAGAAATTGGTGTCTAGTGATGCTTTTTTGTATGGTACTACTTGGGAAAATCGTGAACAAATATCCCCATTAACATTACAGGAAAAATCTGTTAGAGGCACTATTTCGAATCGGCTGAAAAGTGCAGTCAAAAACGACCCAGCTAAACTCAATGCAGAGGTAGAAAAGCCCAATTTACAACGAGTTGATTCTTGTAATCTAGGTATGGAGCAAGATACGCTAAACCTAAAGTTTACTGTTAAGGTTTTAGGTGGTATTGCCAAACCATCTGCTTGTAACAATGCATTATTCAAACAAAGTTATAGCGCTGCCGCAAATGCTTATATAGGCAATCACGGTTTTGTAGAATTAGCGCGTCGTTACGCTGCTAATATTGCCAATGCCCGTTTTTTATGGCGTAATCGTGTCGGTGCAGAAATGATTGAAGTACATGTGAATGCTCAAAACAGGCAGGTTAATAAATCATATATGTTTAACGCTACAGAATACCCTACTCGGCATTTTGATTATGATGATGACTCCATTAATGAGCTAGCAAACTATATTGCGGAAGCATTAGCAAGCAAAGATGATTTTTTAATGCTGGATATTAATTGTTTTGCCAAGGTTGGTAAGTCGCAAGAAGTTTACCCGAGTGAAGAGTTAGTGCTAGATAAAGGTAGAGGTGAAAAAAGTAAAATCCTATATGATGTCAAGGGTATTGCGGCCATGCATTCTCAAAAAATTGGTAATGCACTCCGAACGATTGATACATGGTACCCAGATTTCACGAATCCAGAAACAAGTGCAGGGCCTATTGCAATAGAGCCATATGGTGCTGTCACTAATTTAGGTAAAGCATATCGAACACCTGCTGACAAACAAGATTTTTATACTTATTTTGATGTCTGGGCGCGTGGGGAAAAGCTAAATCGAATCGAAGATGAGCATTATGTGATGGCAACACTGGTGCGTGGTGGTGTCTTTGGAGAGAGTGATAAATAGAGGTGTCTATGAAATATTATCTAGAAATCACCCTATTGCCAGATGCAGAAGCAAATCTTGGTTTCCTTTGGTATAAAGTTTTCCAGCAGATACATATTGCTTTGGTGGATAATAAGATAGGAGAAAACCAATCGGCTGTCGCGCTGTCAATTCCGGGGTATCAATCCGGTGATTCCAATGACAAGGCTTTCCCTTTAGGTAGTAAACTGCGTTTGTTTGCTGAATCTGAAGCCATATTGGCTAATTTGGATATACAAAAATGGCTAAATAGATTACGCGATTATGTGCAAGTTGCTTCAATAACAGCAGTGCCAAATTCGGTTTCTTATGTTGGTTTTAGGAAAAAAAGGGTGAAAGGCAAAAAAAGGCTTGAGCAGTCGCTTCATAAAAAGGCCAAGCACCTTTCGAATAAATTTAACCTCGACTTTGACAAGACCTTGCAAATGCTAGAAAAGAAACATTCGTTTAATGAAGAAAAGTTGCCCTTTGTACATATAGAAAGTCAATCTAGTGTAGCTGATAAGCACAAGCCTAGATTTAAGTTGTTTATTGAAAAAGTAGAATCGGCAGCACCTCAACAAGGGATATTTGACTGCTACGGTCTATCCAAAACGGCAACGGTGCCTTGGTTTTAACCAATTATTATGCTCTTTAAAAAATAGTCAATAAAATCAATAACCAATATTTTCATTAAAAATATTGGTTATTTTTTATCAATACCCCGAAAAGTTTTGTTAATCAAGTCTTTTGGGTTATTATGTTACTGTTCACTGCCGCACAGGCAGCTTAGAAAATCACTGACCTGCTCATCAACGCACCCCTGCAGTTCACTGCCGCACAGGCAGCTTAGAAAATCTGCCACAATTCATCGGCCGCGGGGTTAATGTTCACTGCCGCACAGGCAGCTTAGAAACAGTACGCAAATCGTGATAAGTCGTTGCTATCGTTCACTGCCGCACAGGCAGCTTAGAAAGCTGATAGGTTAGTCAGTTTTTCACGTATGACGTTCACTGCCGCACAGGCAGCTTAGAAAACGATATTGCACACGTTGTCGGACATAGAGACGTTCACTGCCGCACAGGCAGCTTAGAAAACCGCTGGGAGTGTCGTATCCTGTTGCTAAGTGTTCACTGCCGCACAGGCAGCTTAGAAACCAACTAAACAGCATTGCACAGTCATATCCTCGTTCACTGCCGCACAGGCAGCTTAGAAAAAACACTTTGTATGCTGTATTGATTAGTGTGCGTTCACTGCCGCACAGGCAGCTTAGAAAAAGCACATAACAGATAGCGAGTGGGCTTATATGTTCACTGCCGCACAGGCAGCTTAGAAATAGAACGTATAACATATATATAGCTTATATTTGTTCACTGCCGCACAGGCAGCTTAGAAAATCATAATCAAATGCTTGTTTTATTTTGTCTAGTTCACTGCCGCACAGGCAGCTTAGAAATAAGTCATCGTTACCATTGCACTCTTTTAGTTGTTCACTGCCGCACAGGCAGCTTAGAAATCAGCTTTGCAACCGCCTTTTCACCGACTTTGGTTCACTGCCGCACAGGCAGCTTAGAAAAGCCGCCTAGCCTCTTTGTTAAGCGGCACGTTGTTCACTGCCGCACAGGCAGCTTAGAAATTTGGCGCGGTGTCAAATGAGAAAGGACAACAGTTCACTGCCGCACAGGCAGCTTAGAAACCATATCATTCTGAATAAAAACCAAAGCCCAAGTTCACTGCCGCACAGGCAGCTTAGAAAATCGTAATGGATAAGGTCGTTGTTGTCGTAAAGTTCACTGCCGCACAGGCAGCTTAGAAATGAAGTTCACAAGTATATAATAAATAACTTATGTTCACTGCCGCACAGGCAGCTTAGAAATTTGATGAGCTTTCTGAGTACTTATCTAAGTTGTTCACTGCCGCACAGGCAGCTTAGAAATATGGATAGACTTTAGCAATATTGCTAACACCGTTCACTGCCGCACAGGCAGCTTAGAAAGATAAACGAACATGAGGAATAGATAATGACTTGTTCACTGCCGCACAGGCAGCTTAGAAATGTAAAAATGCCATCGTCTTTCATTGATTCTCGTTCACTGCCGCACAGGCAGCTTAGAAAGAGAAGAGATAGCGCTTGCAACGGAGGGCATGGTTCACTGCCGCACAGGCAGCTTAGAAACGTGAACAATAAATGTTCGTCAGATTGCGCTAGTTCACTGCCGCACAGGCAGCTTAGAAATATCCGAGAGGTTGACGACGGGCTATTGGATGGTTCACTGCCGCACAGGCAGCTTAGAAATTATAATCATATTCCGCAACTTAATAATGGAAGTTCACTGCCGCACAGGCAGCTTAGAAATAAAAAACTAAAACATTTTAACTTTTTCCTAGGTTCACTGCCGCACAGGCAGCTTAGAAATCATCTGTGTAATATTCATACTCAGGCAATGGGTTCACTGCCGCACAGGCAGCTTAGAAATCGCGAAACAGCGATAGCAATAAGGCCTCTTCGTTCACTGCCGCACAGGCAGCTTAGAAAAAATACAAGTTTCCTCGATAATATCGTCTGAAGTTCACTGCCGCACAGGCAGCTTAGAAATTAAACCGTTCCCACACGGAGGCATTGACGCTGTTCACTGCCGCACAGGCAGCTTAGAAATGTTTAATTGGGGTGTAAAGTTTGGCGCTACAGTTCACTGCCGCACAGGCAGCTTAGAAATCGCTGTTCGTTTATCGGGATGTTGTAGGCAAGTTCACTGCCGCACAGGCAGCTTAGAAATTGTACGTTATATCCCAATCTAGCCCCTCGGAGTTCACTGCCGCACAGGCAGCTTAGAAAGCTCAGTCATTTAGTGATGGAAACACCTATCTGTTCACTGCCGCACAGGCAGCTTAGAAATTATTCATTACGATGGATGGACTATGTGCGGAGTTCACTGCCGCACAGGCAGCTTAGAAAGCTAAAGCTAAAGAAAATGGCTTTGATATTATGTTCACTGCCGCACAGGCAGCTTAGAAATTTTTCGCGCATTTCGTCTCTATACGCGAATAGTTCACTGCCGCACAGGCAGCTTAGAAAAATCACCGCTAAAAATCGCAACAACCAGCTCGGTTCACTGCCGCACAGGCAGCTTAGAAAATCGTAACTTGCTTACGTCGCAAATAATCTCGGTTCACTGCCGCACAGGCAGCTTAGAAACAAATACAATTTGTCATCGATGACAACTGGACAGGGGGGGAATTAAACCATGAATCACTTTAACGACGCATCGGGTCGTTGCTCGACCAATTTTTTAACATCCTCGCCGCCGTATATTTGCTCGGCTTGCCATAGGTCATACTTCATTTGTCCACGTAGCCACGACTCGGCACTACCACCAAACGCCGTTGCTAACTTTATCGCGGTTTTGGGTGTGATGCCACGTTTGCCGTGGATAATTTCAGACAACGCAGCGCGCGTCATACCGAGTGCTGTGGCGGCATCGGTGATGCTTAGCCCCAATTCGTCTAGATATAACCCCTTTAGCACTTCGCCAGGGTGGGGCGGATTGTACATACGCATAATACTTTTCCTCTTCAATTGCTTGTTAATGATAATCTTGATAATCGACGATATAAGCATCGCCATTTTCAAAGGCAAATGTCATCCGCCAGTTGCCACTCACTTTAACGCTCCAATGCCCTTTAAAATCATCTTTAAGCGGATGCAAATTTGCACCCGAAAAGTCCAGTCATTAATCACATTGGCATCGTCCAAGCGCGACAGGAGCAGTCTCAATCTTGCGATATGCGCGGGCTGTACGCCGCTGCTATCATTTTTTGTAAACAACTTTTTCAGGCCTTTATGCTTTATTGTTTTTATCATAGCACCTATTATATCGTACCGATATTCGATACGCAGTATAAAAATAAGCAAATTCGCGTGCTCGGAGTAATACGATGATGATGTCATGGGGGATGTTTGTGTTTGGGTATGTTTGTATTTGGTTTGTCCACCTTGCCATACCAAGCGCTATCGCGCGCCAGCGCATGGCGAGCCCCGACTAATTTGTGCATAAATGACAATAACTTACTTGCTGAAATGGGGTGTTTGGGTAATAATGGGGGCGATATTTTATCGTTAATCGGAGGCAGTATGAAAAAAGTGATTTTTTTTATTGGAATATGGGTAATGCAGTGGAGCCACGCCAGCGAGGGACTAGTGGCCGTCGAAAGTCAATTTGATGTCAATACGACAGCAGAGCGTTTGGTTGAGGTGCTAGAGGCTAAGGGAATGACGGTCGTGTCGCAAGTCAATCATGCACAAGCCGCCAATAAAGTGGGTATCGAATTGCGCGAGACACGGTTGGTTATTTTCGGCAACCCCAAGGTAGGCAGTCCGTTAATGCAGTGCGCGCAAGCCGTTGCCATTGATTTGCCACAAAAAGCCTTGATCTGGCAAGACGACGCAGGTAAAGTCTGGCTAGGGTACAACGATGTTGACTATTTAAAACAGCGCCATAATATCAAAGGCTGTGATGCAGTGATTACCAAGGTAAAAGGCGCGTTGGCAGCATTTGCAGCGGCGGCAACGGCTGGCGATAAATAAATCATTAGTTCGGTGGCGGTTAGTTCGATAGCGGCTAACATGATTGGTTAAACACGGCTGAATGAAGTGGGATTTAAGCTGAATTCGGTGGTTTGAGAAATTTATTCAGCTTAGCCCTTGCTAATTCATCGTAAGGTTGTTACTATAGTCGCACTTGACGCGGGGTGGAGCAGTCTGGTAGCTCGTCGGGCTCATAACCCGAAGGTCGTAGGTTCAAATCCTGCCCCCGCTACCAATTAAATAATAATTATAAAAAGGCCTCTTGATAGGCCTTTTTTTTGTTTCTACACGGTGGTGTTGGTGTGATTCTGCTGTTATTGCGTGTTATTGCACCTTTGTTAGCGTGTTGATAGTTACATATTGATAGTTAAATAGTAAATCAGACAGCCAGTAAATTAAAAAACCATTGAAAAGACCAGTAGCGTAATAAAACCATGCAAAAAAATGAAAAACTAACGGCACTATTAGCCCCGACCGTAAATGACTTGGGCTATGAATTAGTCGGTGTGGCTTATCACCCCAATTCGGTGAATGCGTTATTGCGTGTTTATATTGATAAAGAAGGCGGGGTTAATTTAGACGATTGCATGGCGGTTAATCGTCAAGTGAGCGCGGTTTTAGATGTAGAGGATCCGATTGCGAGCAAATACACGCTAGAGATATCGTCGCCTGGCTTAGATAGGCCGCTGTTTTCTTTGTCGGATTTTGAAAAATTTATCGGCAAGCAGGTCAAGATTCGACTGACCCGACCGATTGAGCGTCAGCGTAATTTTAAAGGGCGCATTCAATCGGTGGCCGAGGAAAGGATTGTTTTAGCAGTAGAAAAATCGACCAAAGCGCAAGATTCTGAGCAGCTTGCAGAGCAGGCGCTACATTTTAATGATATTGAATCAGCCAGACTGGTGCCTGAATTTGATTAGATTGTTGAATAGGCTGTTGAGTAGACATTTAAATAGGCATTTAATAAATAGGCATTTCATTGGCCTTTTGATTAGGTTTTAGACTAGGAGTAAATACCAAGATGAACAGAGATTTGTTGAACGTTGTTGAGGCGGCCTCAAATGAAAAGGCAGTATCTGAAGAAGTAATTTTTGACGCGCTAGAGACTGCCCTAGAAGCAGCAACGCGAAAACAATACGAAGACGAAATTGAAATTCGGGTGGCGATTGATCGGTTTACCGGTGATTACGAAACGTTTCGCTGTTATTCGGTATTGGCTGAGGACGACATTGAAATCCCCAGCGCTGAATTAACACTGGCCGAAGCCAAAGCCATTGATGAAAATGCAGAAATTGGCGGAATTGTCGAGGAAAAAATCGAAAACTTGCCGTTTGGACGCATTGGTGCGCATTTGGCCAAGCAGGTCATCATCCAAAAAGTACGCGAAGCCGAGCGTGAAAAAGTTTACGAAGAATACATTGATTTAGAAGGCCAAGTCGTGCACGGCACGGTCAAGCGATTAGAGCGTGGCAATGTCGTCATTGATTTGGGTGGCAACGTTGAGGGGATTATTTATAAAGAAGACCTCATCCCGCGTGAAAACACACGCCAAGGCGAGCGGCTACGCATCTTTATTAAACGGGTAGTGCGAGAAAATCGAGGCCATCAGATTGTGCTTAGTCGTGTTGCCCCTGAGTTATTAAAAGAACTCTTTCGTGTTGAAGTACCAGAAATCGCCAGCGGCACGATTGAAATAAAAGGTGCGGCGCGTGACCCAGGCGTGCGTGCCAAAATTGCCGTCTATAGCGAAGATCCGCGAATCGATGCAGCGGGTGCGTGTATCGGTATGCGGGCATCGCGTGTGCAAAATATTACAAATGAACTCAGCGGCGAGCGCATTGATATCGTCATTTGGGATGAAGCGCCAGCCGAATTTGTCATCAAAGCCATCGCCCCCGCTGAACCAACAGCGATTGTGGTTGATGAAGAGCTACAAAGCATGGATTTGGCGTTTGCCGAAGACCGTTTGCCGATGGCCGTTGGGCGCGGTGGGCAGAATGTTCGATTGGCGAGTGAGCTGACGGGCTGGCGGCTAAATGTCATGAGCGAAGAGGAGTTTGCCGAAAAAACGGGTGCTGAACAAGAAAGAGTCGCAAGACAGTTTGCTGAGCAACTAGACGTCGATGAAGATATCGGCATGGTGCTAGTGGAAAATGGGTATACCACGCTAGACGAAATCGCTTATGGCGATGTTGATGAATTATACGCAATTGATGCGTTTGATACGGAGTCGGTGGATGAGCTCCGTGCGCGCGCCAGTGATGTATTGTTGACGCAAGCCATTAGCCGTGAAGAGGCGATTGAAGCCTCTGATGCTAACCCGATTGAAACACTCGAGGGCATGGATGAGCATTTGTTGTTGCAGGTGAAGCTAAATGGCATCCATACATGGGATGATTTGGCTGAGCTATCGGTTGATGAGCTGTCAGAAATGACAGGCATTGATGAAGCCGAATCCGCAGAGTTAATCATACGTGCACGCGAACCGTGGTTTCGTGACGAAGGGCAGGGGGTAGATAATGAGTGAAGTGACCGTTAAAGCACTAGCGACACAAGTCGGTATTGAAGTAGATAAATTATTGGTGCAGTTTAAAGAAGCAGGGATACCTGTGACTGACGCAAGCCAAATGGTTTCTGATGATGAAAAAAAACAGCTGTTGGCTTATCTCAGGCAATTGCATGGTAAATCAGACAAACCACGCCCCAAAATTGCGCTGAAAAAGCGTAGCACAATCGCAGTAACCGGCAAAAAAGACGGGGTTTCGGTTGAGGTGCGCTCGAAAAAAGTGGTGGTTAAACCAGGCGCAGAAGGCACTGATGAGACAAGCAAAAAAACCACCGAAAGAAAACCATCGGCGGCTGAAATCGCCAAAAAATTAGCCGAAGCAAAACGATTGCAACAAGCCGATGCAATGCGCGAATCACAAGAAGCACAGCGTCAAAAAGAGTTAGAAGAGACCAAAAAACGCACCGAAAAAGAACAGGAAGCACGCCGCGAAAAAGCCGAATCTGCCAAGCGCAAGCAAGTCGCGGATAAAGAAAAAACAGAAGGCGCCGCTAAGCGCAAAGCCGCTGAGTCAGAAGCCAAGGCAAAAGCCGAAGCAGAGCGCCTGAAAAACCTAGAAGCCGAAGCCAAAGCCAATGCTGAGGCAGAGCTTGCCAAACAAGCATTACGCGAAAAAGCGTCATCAAAAACCCGAGAGCAAGACGAGCTAGCGCGAAAACAAGCGGATGAAGAATACCAACGTCAGTTGAAAAACGAACAAATGGGCGAAGGTAAATTCCGCATCAATCAAAAAGAAAAGCGCAAAATCACCAGAAAATCGTCTAAGCCAGTTGAGTTGCAGAATAAACATAAATTTGAACGCCCACAAAAAGAAGTCGCGGTAGAAGTTGCCTTGCCAGAGACGCTAACGGTTGGTGAATTAGCGCAAAAAATGAATCGCAAAGCCTCGGAACTTATCATGGTGATGATGAAAATGGGCTCTATGGTGACAATTAACCAAGTATTAGACCGTGATACAGCGACGCTACTGCTCGAGGAAATGGGGATTGCTTATCAGTATATTAACGAAAATCAGGCTGAAGAAGCCTTGATGGAGGCAGCGCAGTCGCAGATGGAAGATGTGCGCGCGCGTGCGCCAATCGTTACTATCATGGGGCATGTCGACCATGGAAAAACGTCGTTGCTAGACTATATTCGCAAAACCCGTGTCACTGCAGGTGAGGCAGGTGGTATTACCCAGCACATTGGGTCGTACCACGTCGAGACGGAAAACGGCATTGTTACCTTTTTAGACACACCAGGCCACGCGGCATTTACCGCAATGCGCGCACGCGGCGCAAAAGTAACCGATGTTGTGGTGATTGTCGTTGCCGCAGATGATGGTGTTATGCCACAGACAATCGAAGCAATACAGCACGCCAAAGCCGCCAAATCACCGATTATTATTGCCATCAATAAAATCGACAAACCAGACGCCGATCCAGAAAAAATCAAAGGGGAGCTAACCCAGCACGAAATCGTTCCCGAAGATTGGGGTGGTGATGTGATGGTGACTAGCGTATCGGCGCACACGGGCGAAGGCGTTGATGATTTGTTGGAAAAAATCTTGTTACAAGCCGAAGTGTTAGAGCTAAAAGCGCCACACAAAGGCCCTGCCCAAGGGATTGTTATTGAGTCACGCATTGATAAAGGGCGTGGTGTGGTTGCCTCGGTTTTGGTGCAAAAAGGCGAGCTACACAAAGGCGACTTTGTCTTGTCGGGGCTAGAATACGGTCGCATTCGCGCCATGGCGGACGAAGACGGCAAACCCATTATTAATGCAGGCCCTTCCATCCCCGTTGAGATTTTGGGATTGTCGGGGGCGCCACAAGCAGGCGATGAAATGATGGTGGTTTCGGATGAAAAAACCGCCAAAGAACTCGCGAATAAACGCCAAATCAAAATCAAAGAAGCCAAATTGGCGCGTCAACAAAAGGCCAAACTGGAAAATTTATTTGCCAATGTGGGTGAAAACGCCATTGAATCAGTCAATGTAATGATTAAAACCGATGTACACGGCTCGTCAGAGGCGTTACGTGATTCGTTGTTAAAGCTATCGACTGATGCTATTTCGGTGACGGTGGTTGGTGCGAGTGTCGGTGGTATCACCGAATCGGATGTGAATTTGGCGATTGCATCGCAGGCGATTATTATTGGTTTTAACGTCCGTGCAGAAGCAGGCGCTAAAAAACTCGCCGAGGTAGAAGGCGTTGATTTACGCTATTACAGTGTCATCTATGATGCAATCGAAGACGTTAAACAAGCCATGCTGGGCAAAATGTCTACCGAATTTAGCGAAGAAATTGTGGGTATCGCCGAGGTGCGCGAAGTCTTCAAAGCACCAAAAATCGGACAAATCGCAGGCTGTATTGTTATTGATGGCTATGTCAAGCGCAATAACCCGATTCGCGTATTGCGTGATAACGTAGTGATTTACGAAGGCGAGTTAGAGTCTTTGCGTCGTTTCAAAGACGATGTTGCTGAGGTTAAATCGGGTACTGAGTGCGGCATTGGCGTTAAAAATTACAATGACGTGAAAATTGGCGATCAAATCGAATGTTTTGAGCGCAAAGCGATGGAGAAAACCTTATAAATGGCGTCAAATGAACGAGTTCGTCGTGTTGCAGAACAAATACGACGGGATTTAGTGGCGATTTTACCCGATGTGATTAGGCACGAAAAAATCAATTTTGTGTCGATTACGGGGTTGGATTTGTCTCGAGATTTCAAGTACGCAACGGTGCATTTTACCGTGATTGGCGATGAGGCGTTACAACAAACCATGGTAGCACTGCTTAACGAAAAACAAGGGCAAATTCGGCATCAACTCGCACAGCAGTTAATGACTCGAACCGTCCCCCTAATGACGTTTAAATATGATGAGTCAATTGCTTATGGTGCGCGCATGGAGTCGCTGTTGTCTGATTTGGTGAAAGATGAAAACGATGGCGATGATGGCGATAACGGAGATAACGGCAACAACGGCAACAACGGCAACGGCAACGATAATCAGTAACTGACATCGCGCTAACCCCTCTAAATACGCTAATATGGCATGGCGAAATACGGCATGGCGAAAAATAATACAAACAACAATAATAGCAGCAATAACAGTAGCAATAACAGCGGCAATAACAATAACAAGAAAAACACCACGCGACAATCGATTGATGGTGTTTTTCTTTTGGATAAAGCCGCCGACCTGTCTAGTAACCATGCTTTGCAACAGGTTAAGCGACTTTATGCGGCAAAGAAAGCAGGGCATACTGGGACACTGGATCCCTTTGCCACGGGCTTGCTGCCGATTTGTCTAGGGCAAGCAAACAAATACGCACGCTGGCTGTTGGATGCCGATAAAACCTATGAATTTACGGCGATTTTAGGCCGCGCAACCACGACAGGAGACTGCGACGGCGAGGTTATTGAAGAATGCCCAATTCCATCGATTGACGCGGCCAGTCTAAAGCGCGTACAACGCCAGTTTAGCGGCGACATCACACAAACACCGCCAAAATATTGTGCCCTAAAAATTAACGGGGTTCGTGCTTATCAATTAGCACGTCAGGGCGTGGACTTTGACGTGCCAACACGCCAAGTCAATATCAAGCAGCTATCCATTGAATTTGTACCACCAAATCGTTTGATTGGTCGAGCAACGGTGTCTAAGGGGACGTATATCCGCAGCTTGGTGATTGACATTGCGAACGACTTGGGTACAACGGCTTATTGTCAGACATTACGGCGGACACAGATTGGCGAGCTAGGGGCAACGGCTTTGCCGATGATGACTTTCGCTGAGCTGGAAAAACAAAACGATACCGAGCGATTTGCCCAATTACTGCCGATGGACACCCTGTGCCAACAATTTGCGCCGTTGGCGATTGACGCAAATGCCTGGGCGTTATTGTGTTTGGGGCGTGTCGTCTCGCTATCTGCCCAGGACCTTGAAAAACACCTTGACCAATACCCTAATCAATACCCTAATCAATACCCTAATCAAGACCCTAATCAAGACCCTAATCAAGACCCTAATCAAGACCCTAATCAAGACCCTAATCAAGACCCTAATCAAGACCCTAATCAAGACCCTAATCAAGACCCTAATCAAGACCCTAATCAAGACCCTAATCAAAGCCCTGCGCGGTTAGTGCGGCTGTATCACGACAATCAGTTTTGTGGTTTGGCTAGCCTGTCACAGGGTTGTCTTAAGGGCTTTCGTTTGATTAATACTGAAAATGCCATCATCTAACCATGTGCTATAATTAAAAAAACTGTTTGTTATGATTAATGATTTTATCCAAGGCATTAAATATGCGTTATCTGGTTTCTCATGGATTGTTAAGCCATCAATTCGACGTTTTGTTTACCTACCACTACTGATTAATACCTTGTTTTTTAGTGTGGCAATTTGGTTTGTGGCGACGGCTGCAAACCGCTGGATTGCGCACTGGTTAGGTGAAAAAGCAGATTGGGTATGGGGTACGCAATGGCTGTATGATTGGGCTTATCCTGTGTTGTCTGTGTTGATTTATGTGACATTGGCGTTGGTGACCTATTTTTTGTTTTTATCGGTTGCCAATGTATTGGCGGCGCCATTTAATGCGTGGTTGGCAAAATCTGTTGAAAAGCAATTGACTAACCAACAAGCTAGCTTTTTAGAAATGACACTGTGGCAAGAAATCCGTATCACGGTACAAAGCGAGCTGTTTAAGCTGCTGCGTTTTTTGATTGTTGCGATGCCACTGCTGTTATTACTCTTTATTCCTGTGCTAAATGGGTTGTTTCCTTTGTTATGGTTGCTTTTTATGTCGTCGATTTTGGCGCTGCAGTATATTGATTATCCGATGGCGAATCATGGTTATTTTTATGCAACGCAACGCCGCGTATTAAAACAAAATCGGTGGCAGGGTTTGGGGTTTGGTTTGGCGGCTAATGTGATGTTGTTTATTCCCGTGGTTAATTTTTTGGCGATGCCTGTTTGTGTTTGTGGGGCAACCGTTTGGTGGCATGATGGTCTACGCGATGCAGCAACTAAAAAGTAAATAACAAGTAAATGATAAGTAAATAATAAGGCAAGCAACAACGTAACAATTCGATGAATGTCGACATTTTTTTGCGGCATAATGAAACTAACCTGGTTTAAATGGCGTATAATCGAGTGAACGCTTTAATAAGTCGTATTAAAAAAACGTAGCATGAGTATGTGATACGATTTTAAATAGATTGCTTATGGCGTATCAACTATCGATAATTTATTATGAGGAATATGAAAATGCAAACAGTTAAAAATAAAACCACACTAGCAATCGCTATTTCTGCTGCTGCAATGATTTCTGGTCTAGCCGTTTCAACGACTGCACAAGCAGATGAAACCAAAGGCAAGTGCATGGGCGCAAACGAATGTAAAGGTCAAACAGCGTGTGCAACAGCCGAAGGTTCATGTGCGGGAACGAATTCTTGTGCAGGTAAAGGCTGGATTGTGACTACTGAAGCTGAGTGTGCTGAAAAAGGCGGCGAATTCGAAGCCATGTAATTCAAGGCCTATTACGTTAATCTGATTGATTAATAGTAAAAAGTAGTAAAAATTTTAAAAAATATATAAACAGGAGGTTCCAAATGGGACTAAAAACAAAAGGTACTGGTATTGCGTTAGCGGTTAGCGCGTCTATGTTAATTGCAGGTTGTGCATCTAATCAACAGCAAGCAGATGCAAGCTCGCATGGTTCTGCTGACGGTATGGTTCAATGCCACGGCGTTAACTCATGTAAAGGCACGTCTAGCTGTAAAGCCGAAGGCAGCAGCTGTGCAGGCAAAAACGCTTGTAAAGGTAAAGGCTGGTTGCCAATGAGCCAAAGCGAATGTGAAAGCCACGGTGGCCGTATGGGTGGCTTTAACATGAACTAATAATTAGCGATAATTATTAGCATGTTTAAATTAAAAAGGTCACTAGATTAGTGGCCTTTTTAATTTAAAGCCCCCCATTACGCTTATTAACAACCCATAATAAATGCTTCCATAAATACCTCCATAAATGCCGCTATGGCAATCGACATGGCAATCGACATGGCAGGCGCCATGGAAAGCAAAGGGATTAAATATCGTTAATGAAATGAGGGTTTGATTTTTGTTAATATGTCTATTGGGTATGGGATTAAACTGGGATTAGACTGCGATTAAACTTTATAAGTAGCCGTTTATGACCGACCTAGTCAATCAATTTAACGCGTAATTTATGGGGTAAATTGACTGGCTTGCTAGTTGAATAGACTAGTTAAATAGTAATAATCAAAATAGGAGAACCCCGATGGGATTGAAAACTAAAAAAACAGGTATCGCGTTAGCGGTTACGGCGTCTATGTTAATCGCAGGCTGTGCATCTAATCAAGAGCAAGCCAGCGCAAAAGGGCACGGTCACGGCCATGGGCATAGTCACGGCGCTGATAACATGGGTCAATGTCACGGTGCGAACTCGTGCAAAGGCAAAGGCTCTTGTGGTGCGGCAATTGCAGATAGTTGCAAAGGGACTGATTCTTGTAAAGCCAAGAAAGACAACAGCTGCAAGGGTAAAGCTGCATGCAAAACCAAAAAAGACAATAGCTGCAAGGGTAAGTCTGGTTGTAAAGCAAAAGCCGAAGCACACAGTTGTGCTGGCATGAATAGCTGCAAAGGCAAAGGCTGGTTACCCATGAGCCAAAGCGATTGTGACGCTAAAGGTGGTCGATTCAAAGGCGCTAAATAGCCACTTAAAGCTGACGACCGAAATCAAAAAAGGTCATTAGGGTGGGCCTTTTTTGATTTTTTAAAAACAGTCAACTAGATTTAATTAGCGGAAACTAGCAGAGACTACAGTAATTAGTAGCTGATGGTTTTCATTATTGGATTTAGCTAGTTAGTATTTAATACCCTGTTTTGCGTTTTATCTGGTATCACGTTGAGGGCTAAATAGAGGGCATGGTTTGATTTTGTGGAAATCGTTAATATCACTGGACAAAAAATATGAGTCAAGAAAAACACAACGAAGAAAAACCATATCTGGGGTTTGGTCTCGGACTACGCACCGAATATTATGAGACGATTTTTGAGGAAAAACCCAAATCTATTGAGTGGTTTGAGGCAATTTCTGAGAACTTTATGGTCGAAGGCGGTCGGCCGCTACACAATCTAGATAAAGTACGCCAAGATTACCCGATTGTGCTGCACGGTGTGTCGATGTCGATTGCGGGTGAGCATGAGATTGATTATGATTATTTAGATCGGCTGAAGGTATTAATTAATCGTGTTCAACCTGCTTGGGTTTCTGATCATCTCGCGTGGACGCGCGGCAGTGCCCATAATTTACACGATTTGCTACCCTTGCCTTATACCGAAGAATCTTTGGCGCATGTGGTTGAACGTGTCAAGCGTGTGCAGGATTACTTGGGGCGACAGATTTTATTAGAAAACCCATCTACCTACGCTACGTTTACGCATAGCTGTCTGCCTGAATATGAATATTTGAACGCGCTGTGTGAACGCAGTGATTGTTTATTGATGCTAGATGTTAATAATGTCTTTGTGAGTGCAGAAAATCACGGGTGGGATGCATTTGAGTATATCTCTCGAATTAATGCCGATCGTGTTTGGCAACATCATTTAGCCGGGCATACTTATAGTTATGCAGGCAAGCTAATTGTTGATACGCATGACCAGCCTGTACGTGAAGAAGTCTGGAATTTATACGCCCACGCGGTCAAGTGTCTAGGGCAGGTGTCGACGATTATCGAGCGTGATGACAATATGCCGCCGCTAGACGAATTAGTCCAAGAGTTAGATTTTGCGCGGTCTGTGCAGGCAGACGCGCTTAAAAAACACGCAGCCCAATTGGTGTGATAATGAGTTTTTACCAAGCATTTGAAGCCTATCTCAAGGGCGAAGACAATGAAATTACCGAACTCATTGTGTCGGATGAAAAGGGTGACGCCAAGGAACGCATGAATATTTATCGGGATGCGTATGCGTTGCGGTTGATTGATATTTTGTTCGGTGATTTTCCCACCATTCACCAAATCCTCGGTGATGAAGCCTTTTTTGAAATGGCGCAAAAATACGTTAAAACCTATCCGTCTACGGCGTTTACCGTGCGCTATTTTGGACAGCACTTGGCTAAATTTTTAAATGATGAAGCGCCTTATTCATCGCATCCTTATTTATCGCAAATTGCGGATTTTGAATGGGCTAAGGGGACGGTTTTTGATGCACCTGATACGCCAATTTTTACCCTAGAACAATTGGTTAATATACCCGCTGAAGCGTGGCCAAATGCAACATTTGAGTTTGTGCCGGCGATGGTGCGCTTGGTGTATGATTATAATGTGCCACAGATTTGGCAAGCTATCCAAGCGGATGAACAAGACCACATGCCAACGCCGCTTGAGAATCCAATGCCGTGGGTGATGTGGCGCAAAGCCTTAAACCCACATTGGTATTCTATGCCAGCAGATGAGGATTGGATGTTTATCCACGCGAGACAAGGCAAATCCTTTGCCGAGCTGTGTGATGGGCTGACAACGTGGCACGATGAAGACGATGTTGCCCCCCGCGCCGCTGAGGTTGTTAGGCGTTGGATTGATGAAATGTTATTGGTCAATATTAAGTTTTGACCGCGCTAGTCGCCGACCAGTAGTTTGCTAAGAATTTGCTAGTGTTAAACTTTGACAATCATTTTACTTAACAGCTACTTAGCAACCAAGAGGGTTGCCACGGCTTAGTCATGATAAGTTTCATGGTATAGGCCATCATGCGTTGCGTCATCATATTCTGATTCTAGTGCCAGATCACCGATTAATTCAGGTGCGATGACGGCTTCAAAGGTCTCGCGGCGGCGGATAAGCGTCGCCTCATCACCGTCGATAAGGATTTCTGCAGGACGCATTCGCGTGTTGTAATTTGACGCCATAACAAAACCATAAGCCCCAACGTCATGGATAGCTAAAATATCGCCTGCTTGGCTTTTGAGGCGCCGTTTTTTGGCAAAAAAATCACCTGATTCGCAGACTGGACCGACAATGGCTTGTTCCATAGGTTGCTGTTCTATGGGCTGCTGTGTCGCAGTATCTGGTGGTATCGTTTGCTGGCTGTCGGCTGTGTAATCGTCGGCTGTGTAATCGTCAATTGTGCAATCACTGAGTGCGCCAAGGTTGCTAATCTGGTTGTAGGCTTGGTACAGTGCCGTTCGAATATAGTCATTCATCCCCGCATCGACAATGGTGAAATGTTGATCTTGATGAGATTTGACGTAAAGGACTTCGGTTAATAACACCCCTGCATTGGCGACGATAGACCGACCTGGCTCCATAATAAGGGTTATGTTAGGGTCTGGGTAGGTCGATGAGACGAGCTGGGCAAACGCATCTAGGGCGATGGGTTGTTCGTCTTGGTAACAAACACCAATGCCACCACCGATATTGATGTGCTGGAGCTTAATGTCTAGTGTGTGCGTTAGGTGTTTGACGAATGCCGCTTGTTCGCTTAGTGCATTGGCGAAGGCATCAATATCAGTGATTTGTGATCCGATATGCATATTAATACCAACGATATTAATCCATGGGCTGTCTTTGGCGCGTTGATAGGCGAGGGTTGCTTGTGATTCGGTTAAACCAAACTTACTTTCTTTGAGCCCAGTAGAGATATACGGGTGGGTTTTGGCATCGACGTTGGGGTTAAAGCGAATAGAAATCGGTGCAATGGTTTCGGTTGCTTCGGCGGCTTGGATAATGGTGTCGAGCTCAGGCAATGATTCGATGTCAAAGGCTTCTATGCCAATATCTAGCGCCATAATGATTTCTTCTAGCTGTTTTCCCACGCCTGAAAAAATGGTTTTTTTTGGGTCGCCGCCTGCCATGATGACGCGCTGAAGTTCACCGATAGAAACAATGTCAAACCCAGCGCCTGCTGCTGCGAGTAGTTTTAAGATATGCAAGTTGGAATTGGCTTTGACAGCATAACAAATTTGGTGGCGACGATGCTTAAATGCCGCTTGGTAGGCTGTTAGGTTGTTGAGTATGCAGTTTTTGTCATAGACATAGGCTGGTGTGCCGTATTGCTTAGCCAGCGCAAGTAGTAACGAATGCTTGGGTAAGGTGGTCGTGGGTTGTGTCATCTTAGGGTTTTCTCCACTTGAATATAAAGGTCGATTTGTTCGGCAGTTTCTATCATGAAATCCGTTTTGCCAATGCGAATAAGCGCTGGGTTGTCTGCGAAATATTGGCGCGCAACGCTGAGTGTGTCTGGGATACTCGTGTAATCGCTGGGTAGGTTTCTAAATCGTAAATACGTACCTGACGCAATCGACAGCGAATCGACTGAATTAGGGTGATTTTCTACTTGGCCAACGAGCATATTGATGGCGCTTAATTCAGGTGACAAAATATCGTCACTAAAAACAAGATAACGTAAACCGCTAAACGCAGGCGTTAGGCGGTTGGTTGGTGGGTTATTGGTTGTTAAATTATTGCCGGTTAGATTAGTATCTGCTGTGGCTTTTAACGCAGGGTCAGAGAGTAAAGTTTGCCACGCTTTGGCGGTCGTTTGTGTCAACTGTGTATAAGTCCCATTAATGGTCAGTGTGTTGAGCTGAATAATGGTTGGTGTGATGCGCTGTTCGTCGTCCACGCTGGTCTTGTCAATGCTTGCAAAGACATCAATTTGGTCAGGTTTTGCCGTGGTGTCTTGGTAGGTTAATGGACCTTTTTGTCCGCAGCCCGCTAGGGTAAGCGTTAAGGCAATCGTTAAGGCAGGCGTTAAGGCAGTCACGAATACGGGGTAAAGGACGCGCCAACAGTAAGGAAAGTAATGTGTACAGTAACGAGAACTGGGCTTGTTAGCGCAATGCTTAGGGCGTTGAGTGGCGCATTGAGTGGCGTGTTGACTGACGTGTTGAGTGACGAATGGATTCATGGAATTTATCTAGCTGATACGAAAGGATAAGAAAATAGGGTGCAATGAACGTTAGTAAGGGTGTCGTTGCGTGATAAACGTAGTATAATGCCAATAATCAAGGTCAATAAATCAAGGCTAATAATCAAGACCAACAATCAAAAGCCTACATTGAATTGGCTAAGCGCTGGCTAAACGGCCAATCGAAACATAAACCACCATTTCGCTCATCATAACAAAATGACAATAATTGACAAGCCCTCAAA
The DNA here is from genome assembly GCF_009362845.1 of Ostreibacterium oceani. Lineage (NCBI taxonomy): Bacteria > Pseudomonadati > Pseudomonadota > Gammaproteobacteria > Cardiobacteriales > Ostreibacteriaceae > Ostreibacterium > Ostreibacterium oceani. The sequence goes on from NZ_WHNW01000003.1 coordinate 166,200, forward strand.
TCAGCACGATAACAACTCACCGACACCCGCACTCGATACGACAAAGATCATCGAGCCACCGACACCCGCGCGTGCTGCGATTATTTGGTTGCATGGACTAGGCGCTGATGCCAATGATTTTACTGGTATTGTGTCTTACTTGCCCATCAAAGACTACGCGATTCGAATGGTGTTTCCTAATGCACCCAAACGTGCCGTGACGATAAATCAGGGGATGATAATGCAAGCTTGGTATGATATTACCGATATCACCTTGCGTGACGCGGATATCGAGGGTATTTGTGCCTCGCAACAACAAATTAACCGATTGATTGATGCGCAAATTGAGGCGGGTATTCCCTGTGACAAGATTGTGTTGGGTGGGTTTTCTCAAGGCGGTGCAATGTCGCTTTATACGGGGCTGCGGTATGCAAAACGATTGGCGGGTGTTGTGTGTTTTTCGGGCTATTTGCTGACACCAGCGGTGCATGCATCACAATGCTCAGATGCCAACCAAGCAACACCGATATGGATGGCGCACGGACAATACGACCAAGTGGTTGCTTTGCAATTGGCCAAATCCAGTGCGACGACGTTACGCAACACGCACCCCCAGATAAACATGCGCGAATATGCTATGGGGCATGAAGTCATTGCCCCCGAAATTGCAGATTTTACTAGGTGGTTGCACGAGGTATTGGCATGAATATCTTGCTTTCAACCCAGCGGCTGCTGGGTGGCACGCTGATGCTATTTATCAGCTTGTTCTTAATGATGTTGGGTAATGGGTTGCAAGGGTCGTTGCTCAGTATTCGAGGGGGGGACGAAGGGTTTAGTACCTTGGCATTATCCATTGTGATGACAGGTTACTATATCGGTTATTATATGGGGTCTTATATCACGCCTACGTACATTAAGCGGGTGGGGTATGTCCGTGTTTTTGCGGCAATGGTCGCGTTTGCTTCGGTGGCGGCATTGATTTATGCCATGTGGGTGACCGAGCATGCGTGGTTCTTGATGCGATTTTTGACAGGGTTCTCATTCGCAGGCATATATGTTGTGGCAGAGAGCTGGCTAAATTATCAAACGCATAACGAAAACCGCGCTAAGGTGTTGGCGGTTTATGTGATTGTACTTTACCTTGGTATGGTCGCAGGCCAAGCGTTTTTGAATTTGGCTGATACCAATGGCTACTTCTTATTTGCCTTGTCATCGGTGGTTATCTCGATCGCGGCAGTCCCATTGCTGTTGACCAGTCGCCCCAGTCCAGTCATAGAAGAGACCGACAGCATGAGCATAAAACAACTCTATCGGCGTTCGCCGCTGGGGGTTGTGTCGGTGTTTTTAACGAATTATGTGTGTGGTGGCTTGCTGGCCATGTCGGCGATTTATGCAAAATCCATTGGCATGACGACCAAAGAAATTTCGATTTTTATTAGTAGCGCGTTTATTGGGATTATCCTTTTTCAGTTTCCGATAGGGTATATTTCTGATCGCATCGATCGGCGCAAGGTAATCATTACGTTAGGGTTTGTCGGTGCTTTATTGACAGCGGTTGCCGTATTGGTTGATACGTTTTTATTATTGGTGCTTGTTTTTGGGCTGTTTGGTGGGTTGATACTGCCGCTTTATGCGATTTGTATTGCCTATGTTAATGACCGCTTGACGCCACAAGAGATACTTCCTGCGACATCGGTATTGTTGAAAATATCGGGGATTGCGCAGATGTTTGCGCCTATTTCTATCGGTTATATGATGTCTGTGTATGGTGTTCAGGCGTATTTTGTGGTGTTGGGGGTGGTTTGTCTGGCAATTGCTTTATTCGGTCTGTATCGTGCGATGACCTCTGCTAATCAAGTTGATGTCGAGGATATGAGTGATTACACACCAATGGTAATGAATGCGACGGTATCAAGTTTTTCTTTGGCGCATGACAATTTGCAATTAGAATTTGACTTTAGTGGTGCACAAAATCCTCCCGATGATGACGATAGAGATGACAATGACAATGACAATCGTAGTCGCGCTGATAGTGACGACAGTGACGATAGTGGTGACGATGGTGACGATAGTGACGAAAATAACGAAACGCATGTCAATCAAGCAACACATTAAAATCAAACAAGGCAGCAAAGTCAAACAAGGATTGGTGTTATTCATTGTCTGGCTAAGCGGTGCCTTGGGGCTTGCCTATGCACAGAATATTCCAGATTTGGGTAACGTGTCCGAGACGCTGTGGTCTAAGCACGAAGAAATCAGCATCGGTCAGACAGCTTATCATCAAATGCAACGTCGTGGTATGATTCATCAAGCCCCTGCTGATGTTGATTATCTCAATTATTTAGGGCAAAAAATTGGCAGTTTGGCGCAGACCCGAGTCGGACTGCATTTTTATTTGACGCAGTCTTTATCGGTCAATGCGTTTGCGATGCCAGGTGGTTACGTGGGTGTTAATGCGGGGTTGGTGTTGCTTACGGATAATGAACACGAATTAGCGGGTGTGCTGGCGCATGAAATCGCACATATCTCACAAAACCACATTGCCCGCAGTGTATTGGCTGCCAAAGACCGACAATGGGCAAACGCGGCAGCAGCGGCTGCCAGTATTTTGCTGGCGACGACAAGCGATAGCAGCGATTTAGGGGCAAGCGGTGTGTCTGCTGTTATTGCTAACGAAACCCAGCAGCAGTTAAATATCATTCGTCAGCATGAAAAAGAGGCCGACCGTGTGGGACGCGATCTAATTGAAAAATCGGGATTTAATCCGTTAGGGATGCAGTTATTCTTTGCCAAATTATTTACCCCTGAATATGCGGCCAATACGCCGGCTTTTTTGCTAACACACCCCATGCCAGTTGATCGTCAAGCTGACATTGATGACTTGCGTCAAAAAAATCAGCAGCTTAGCAGTAGCGACGAATACTATCTATTTCGCGCCCGATTACAAGCAGACTATTTGGCGCAAGAAACCATTGATAGCACCGTGACACAGGCACTTGCTAGTGCTAGCCCGCAAGTTCGTAGCGCTGGGCATTATTTATCAGCATTGCAGGCAGTCAAGCAAGGGCAAATTAACCAAGCCCAACGCACGATTGAAAAAATGTCGTCACGAATGCAAAAAAATCGAGATGTGCAGCTATTGATGGCGAAACTGCATTTGTTACAGAATGAAACCAATGCGGCCATGCGGCTTTATGAAAGGCTGTGGGGGAAATTTATTGGTGACAGTGTGGTTGGTTATGACTTTGCCCATTTTTTGAACGAGCGCGGACAGCACCAACGCGCCGCTGAGATACTGAGTCAATTGATTGATGCGAATCCATTAAATGCACAGCTTTATTGGCTTTACGGCGAAGTGTTAGGTCGATTGAATCAGGTCGGGATGCAGAAAAAAGTGGTTATTCGTTATTACGAAACCGTTGGCAATTTTGAGCAGGCGCTGATTCAGGTTAATATTGCACTACAGCAAACCACGCTAGACTGGCAAGACAGAGCCGCGCTTGAAGCCAAAGCGAAAACGCTAAAGCAACAAATTGAGCAAAGTGAGCGCTAAACGAAATATACCGCATTATACGGTGTGTCCAAGCGATATTTGATGAACGAGAGAACGACAACAACGAGTATAGATAATGACTGCAGATAATTTTAAATGGCTAAAACAATCCAAAGAAAAAATTGGAACAACCGTGACCCTTTCTGGTTGGGTGCGAACGATTAGAACGACCAACGCTGGGGTTTCTTTTTTGAGTCTGTTTGATGGGAGTGATTTATCAGGGATTCAAGCGGTGGTGCCTGATACGCTAGCCAATTACGAACAAGTCATTGATCAAGTCAGTGGTTGTGCGGTTTGTGTGACCGGTGAGTTAGTGGCCTCACAAGGTAAAGGCCAGCAAGTCGAGGTGCAGGCTTGTCATGTTGATATTATCGGTGAGGTCGAAGACCCGCAACACTATCCTATCCAACCGAAACGCCATAGCATGGAGTTTTTGCGCTCAGTCGCTCACCTACGTCCACGAACCAATGTATTTGCTGCCGTGACGCGGATTCGACACGCGGTATCGATGGCGATTCATCAACATATGAGTAACGCGGGGTTCTACTGGATTCATACGCCAATTATTACTGGCTCTGACTGTGAAGGAGCGGGTGATTTATTTCGGGTGTCTACACTGGATGCACTAAAGCCACCATTGAATACCTCAGGTGAGGTAGATTTTACACAGGATTTTTTTGGCAAAGAAACGTTTTTGGCGGTATCGGGGCAGTTAAATGTCGAAGCATTCGCGCAGTCAATGCGTCATGTTTATACATTTGGTCCCACCTTTCGTGCGGAAAACTCAAATACCAGTCGCCACCTGGCTGAATTTTGGATGGTTGAGCCTGAAATGGCGTTTACCGACTTGTCGGGCTGTGCTGATTGTGCAGAGACCCTGCTCAAAGGCATTTGTCAATCATTATTGACGCATCACAGTGAAGACCTTGCGTTTTTTGATCAATTCGTTGAAAAAGGCGTGCTGGCGCGCGTGACCAATTTAGCCAGCCAAGGGTTTGAGCGACTCACGTATAGCCAAGCCATCACCATTTTAGAACAATCAGGGCAGGCGTTTGAATACCCTGTCAAATGGGGGATTGATTTACAGTCTGAGCACGAACGATTTTTGGTCGAATCCCACTTTAAAAGGCCGGCTGTTGTGACGGATTACCCCAAAGACATTAAGAGCTTTTATATGCGGCTTAATGACGATGAAAAGACGGTTGCCGCGATGGATGTGCTGGCGCCAGGCATTGGTGAGATTATCGGCGGTTCACAGCGTGAAGAACGCTTGGATGTGCTGACCAAGCGTATGCTGGAAAGTGGGCTAAATCCAGATGATTATGGTTGGTATTTAGATTTGCGGCGTTATGGCAGTACACCGCATAGCGGGTTTGGCTTGGGTTTGGAACGTTTGGTGAGCTATGTCACAGGTGTCAGCAATGTGCGTGATGTGATTGCCTTTCCGCGTACGCCAGGACACGCGCCGTATTAATGCGTAATCGTGATATAAACTGATATGACTGACGCAAAAAACAGAAAACCGAAACGCAACGAGCCGAAACGCAACGAGCCGAAACGCAACGAGCCGAAACGCAACGAGCCGAAATATATCTGGCCTAACAGCGAGGCAAGTATTGACATGAATTCTGAGGCGATGTTAGCTAGCGATTTAGCATCCTCAGCCGTGTTACGCATTGGCGAAGTTAACACGCTGACCGCGGTTAAAATGGTTGATTTTGGGGTGTATTTGGACGGTTATGAATGGGGTGAAATTTTGTTGCCCAAACGTTATATGCCCGTGGATTTGGCGTTGGGCGATGCCGTTGCCGTATTTATTCATTTTGACTCTGAAGATCGAATTATCGCAACCACCGAGACACCCAAAGCCATGGTGGGTGATTTTGCTTTTTTAACCTGTGTTGATAAAATGCGTGATGGCGCGTTTTTGGACTGGGGATTGCCTAAGGATTTATTTGTGCCAAAAGCCGCCCAGTCTGTGCCCATGCGTGTTGGGGAATCGTACGTTGTGTATGTGTATTTGGATGACATTACACGGCGGGTTGCTGCGACGTCAAAGTGGCAAAAATATGTTCGCAAAATCCCGTATTACCCATACCATCCCGAACAGCCAGTCGATATTATGATTGGTCGAAAAACGGAACTAGGCTATCAAGTCATTATCGATAATCAGTTGTTGGGCATGATTTATCACAATGAGATTTTTGCCACGGTGACTGTCGGTCAACGATTGCCAGCAAAGGTGAAAAGATGCCGCCCAGACGGTAAAATAGACGTACAAATCGTGACGCCACCCGTGGATGATTTGATGCAAGCTATTCTGCAAGCGCTTGATTCAAATCATGGTCGCTTGGCACTGTCCGACCGCAGCGCGCCCGAGTTGATTTACCAGCAATTTGGTGTCAGTAAAAAACAGTTTAAGCAAACGCTAGGCAAGCTATACAAGATGCGCCAAATTTTGATAGGACCAGCGGAAATTACGCGGGTTGATACGACTAAAAAAACCCCTAAAAACAACCCAAAAAACAACCCAGCGCAATAGCGCGGCAACATAACACATTGGATTAGGTGTCGCCAGCGGATAATTCAGGGTGTTTAGCGGTGATTCAGGTGCTTGCGAGATAGTCATGGGCGTGCTAGCATAACCAAAACATACTGGCTTCAAAATATACTGGCTTACTGGTTGATGCTTTGTTTTGGCGCTTTGTTTATTTTCCGCCCAATTAACCTTGGAAATTTCTTGTTATGAATATTAACCATCTGATTGAAAATAATAAAAATCGCTATCTAGAAGAATTGATGGACTTGCTACGAATACCGTCTGTTAGCGCTGATCCCGCGTACCAACCCGCAATGAGAAAATGTGCAGAATGGGTCCAAAAAAGCTTGCTTAGTGCGGGTGTTGATTCGGCAGAAGTCATTGAAACCGATGGTCACCCAGTGGTTTATGCGGAAAAGCACATAGGCAGCCAGTATCCAACGGTATTGGTCTATGGGCATTACGATGTGCAGCCACCAGATCCACTGGAATTATGGGATAGCCCGCCGTTTGAGCCAGTCATAAAGTCAGGCAATATTTATGCGCGTGGTGCAGCGGATGACAAGGGGCAATTTTACATGCATATCAAAGCGTTTGAGCTATTAGCCGAGCAGCAAGCATTGCCAGTCAATATCAAATTTATGATTGAAGGCGAAGAAGAAGTCGGGTCAGCGAATCTCAGGTCATTTTTGCTACAGCACCAATCCCGTTTAGCCGCGGATGTCATTTTGGTCTCAGACACAAGTATGGTTGGGCTGGATACACCGAGCATAGAGACAGGGCTGCGTGGATTGGCTTATTTAGAGGTGACTGCAACAGGGCCTAACCGCGATTTACATAGTGGGGTTTATGGTGGCGCGGTTGCTAATCCAATTAATGCGTTGTGTGCTATGATTGCGTCGCTACACGATGAATCAGGGCGCATCAATATACCAGGGTTTTATGATGAGGTCGTTGAGCTAAGCCAAGACGAACGTACCGCCATGGCCAAAAGACCGTTTGATTTGGCGGCTTATCAATCAGCGCTTGGGGTTGATGCCGTGGCTGGAGAATCGGGTTATTCCACCATTGAACGCACAGGAATTCGCCCAACGTTAGATGTGAATGGCATCTGGGGCGGCTATACAGGCGAAGGCGCCAAAACGGTATTGCCGTCAAAGGCGCATGCAAAACTGAGTATGCGGCTAGTGCCGAACCAGTCTTCTGAGAACATTGCGGCATTGTTTACCGCCCATTTTCGTGCCATTGCGCCGCCTGGTATTCGAATTGACGTTCGTCCCCACCATGGTGGCGAGCCTGTGGTGACGCCGACTGATATGCCGGCTTACCGTGCCGCGACCTTAGCGATTGAGCAAACCTTCGGGAAAAGTCCCGTGCCAACGCGTGGCGGCGGCAGTATTCCAATTATTGCGTTGTTTGAAGAAATTCTCGGGCTAAAAACCGTGTTAATGGGGTTTGGCTTAGATAGTGATGCGATTCATAGCCCGAACGAACATTTTGGCATCGAGAATTTTTTAAAAGGGATTGAGACAATTGCACACTTTCATCAACAATTTGCAGTGCTTGCTGAGCACAAATAATGGTTTATTGCTTGCTTGCCGCTTTCCTTGCCTGTCCTGTTACTTTTCTGTTGCTGGCGCAGAATCGTTAAAATCGCTAATAAAAGGGCAAATTAATGTTTTTGATAAAATTACCGCGTTGATATGGTGGTAGAATGCGTCAGTGAATTTGAGCGGGTAGCGAGAGCGAAGCAGCGTCCAATTAAGCGCCAAATTAAGCGCCAAACTAATGGTAACCGCGAATTAATTGATTGCCCATGCATGATGGGATTTGCACGGCGGCATCGACACGGCGCGACTAATTAACTAACTTGATAATGATAAGAAATAAAAACAGTTCGTTTGCAGAACAAGGCAACATTATCTTGGTGGCCATGTTCGTCTATGCCTTAAGTATTGGTCAATTGTCGGCGCAACATGCTGATTTAGAAGAAAGTCTGTCCAGCACGCAGGGCAACACGCAGGGCAGCGCACAAACCATTACAAAATTACCTGCAGCGGTTGATGCGCTGATTAAAAAATCCTCCGTCAAGCGCGATGCCATGAGTTTATGGGTGGCGCCGACTGACACTGGCGTACCAATTGTGGATTTTCAATCGACTATTGCCCGTAACCCTGCTTCTGCCGAAAAAGCGGTCACAACAGGGGTTGGATTGCTTTTGTTGGGTGAGGATTATCGATGGAAAACCGAGTTCTATACGGACGGTAAGGTGGTTGATAAGGTCTTGCGAGGCAACCTCTACATCAAAGGGTATGGCAACCCTTATATGGTCGAAGAACGATTGATGGACATGGTGGTCGCATTGCGAAATGTGCCCATTGATGTGATCGAAGGCGATGTTATTCTCGATAACAGTTATTTTGAAAACCGCGTGGAAGACCCCGATGCATTTGATGGTCACGGCACCGCGCTCTATAATGCAATTCCCAATGCGCTGGCTATTAATTTCCGTGCCGTCGATTTAATCGTGGAAAATCAAGACGGTGCCATTGCGTTAAGTACCGATCCGCCCTTGCATTATACGCAGTTAGATAATGCAATGCAGTTTAATTCACACGCAGCGTGTAAAGGCCGAGAAGGGTTTGCGCCGATTGTAACGGTTGATCGCGCACAGGATTTGGTGTCTGTGAGTGGCACATTGTCTCGTCATTGCCAACGTGAGCAATTACGATTGGTGTTAACCGATGCTGGAGATCAATATTTTGGTCTGTTTAAACAGGCGTGGGAGCTAACGGGTGGTCAGCTGTCGGGTGATTGGTATTATGGACAAGTTGGCGCCGATTTTACGCGTTTACACCAAGGGCTTTCTCGCCCATTGCGCGAACAAATACAACCGATGAACAAGCTAAGCAACAACATTATGACACGTCAATTATTTTTGACCTTAGGCGCAGAGCTGACACAGCCGCCAGGCACGCTAGAGAAGGCGCGTGCGGTGGTTAAAAATCAGTTGCAGCGTATGGGGATTGATACCGCAGGGTTGTATATGGATAATGGATCAGGGCTGTCCCGTGATTCGCGTATTTCAGCGCGACAAATGGGTGAGTTTTTGGTCGGTATTGCGCAGACCAATGTCGCGCCGGTTTTTTTTGAATCGCTGTCGATTGTGGGTGTCGATGGTACGCTACGTCGGCGCTTAAAAAACACACCAATTGCCAACAATGCGATTGGTAAAAGCGGCACATTGCGTGATGCGAGAGCGGTAGTTGGTTACTTAACGGCCAAAACGGGCAGGCAATACGCTTATGTAATGCTTTTTTCAGGTGCTTCATCGCCACAGTCGCGGCCGCTCATGGATGGTATGATGCAATGGCTTTACGAACAATGACTTTACGAACAATGAGTGACGGAGCATACTGATGGATTTTATTGCGGTTTTGTTAGTTATCGTTATCAGTTTGGGGACACTGCTGTTTTTTGTCGGTTATGGTATCCTGTTTGTGAGTGCATTTTCATTTAACCTAAAATTTAGCGTATTCTGGTTGGTCCTATTGGGATTTAGCAGTGTTCTGTTTTTGCTGATCGGGTACCCATGGTATTTTGCGTTGCCGTTTTGGTGTTTACCGCCAATTGCCGCCCAGTGGATGTTGCCCGCCAGTCGGCATAAGAAACTCGCTATTATGGCGTTTTGGCTAGGATTTTTGTGTCTTGTGGCTGGGTTGTTTGTGTTGTTTTATAGTGCTTTTCCTTATATTGATTGGACGCAATTTGGGCTTGATTCGACAGGGTAAGCAACGCGTGTGAATGGCTGTGTGAGCTTTTAAAATACTGATTTTATGTGTTTTTTTTGTGTAATGCATTGATTGGGAGAGGGGGATGAATCTGAATTTGAATGTGAATGTGGATGTGATGAATGTTATGAAGGGCTGCGAGCAGATCTGCTCAAAACGTGTTGCGATACCAGTGAAACGCTGGCGTCATGGCGTGCTGCGATTCGGTTTACGATTCGGTTTGGTATTCAGCCTGGTATTTGCCATAGTAGGGGTTAGCCTGTCAAATGTTGCCCAGGCCTCGAACCGTATCAGCCAAGATAGCCGACAAAAAATCCAACGTGAATTGCCTATATTGGGGCTGTCCGTTGGAGATGAGGTGTTTGTCAGGGTGTTTAAGCAAGAGTCACAGCTTGAGCTTTGGATGCGACCGAAGCAGCAAAAAGAATTTGTATTATTTAGGACGTACCCAATATGCTATTATTCTGGTGGGCTGGGTCCGAAAATTCGCACAGGGGATAAAATTTCACCCGAAGGTTTTTACGGCATCACGGCATCGAATTTAAACCCGTTTAGTAATTATCATTTGTCGATGGATATGGGTTTTCCCAATGCGTATGACCGTTTTCATGGGCGCACAGGGTCGTTATTAATGATTCACGGCGCGTGTGATTCGCGTGGTTGTTTTGCGATGGGTAATGCGCAAATTGAAGAGATTTATTTTTTGGTTAAATCGGCATTGAAAAACGGGCAATCAGAAGTGCCAGTCCATGCGTTTCCATTTCGATTGTCGTTAGCAAATTTAAAAGCCCACCAAGACAATCAATGGTACCCATTTTGGCTGCAGCTAAAGGCAGGTTATGATGAATTTAATCAGACATATAAGCCGCCATCAGTCAGCGTGATTAATGGTGAATATGTGATTGGTTTGCCTACCGTCGCAGGTCAAGAATAATCAAGAATAATGGCGCACAAGCACGCTACAAGTTGAATGAGCAACGATTGACGAATTGATGGCATGATAAACAGCGGATGATAACAGCGGGATTAATCGCTAAAGTTTAATGCAGTGGTTTCAAAAAACAGCGGAAATCGCTCTATAATGCTAACAAATATCGTCATCGTCAACTGATAACTTGTGAATAGTACCCATGGCCACTATAAAAATAACTAAAAAAACGGCAAAAACCACGCTTGCGGGGTTGTTACTCTTTGTCTGCTTTCTTTTAATCTCACCGTTAATTGCAAATACGCAAATGTCTGCTCGCCAGTCGGCGACGGCAGATACGCATAGAAATGCGTCGATTGAAACACTAAATATTGCTAGTCAGCAGCCTCAGGCGCAGCCGCAGGGGCAACAACAGGGGCAACAACAGGGGCAACAACAGGGGCAGCAACAGGGGCAATCCCTCGGGCAAGCGGAAACGCTAGCCGTGAAAACTAGCGCAATAAACACAGCGGATTCGAATACATCGCAACCAGCCAGCACATCGGAAAGCGCACCAACGGAAAGCGCGTCAACGGAAAACGCGTTAACGGAAAGCGCATCAAACAAAACTGAGGCGGCTGAACCAGCCTCGTCGGCTGTGAAATCTGAACAATCCGAGCGGTCTCAGCAGTCTCAGCAGTCTGGGGCGCAGACAGAAAAAACAACCATTTCTCCGTATTTGCTCCGTATGGGTAGTGGCACATTAGGTGGTAATTATTTTGTGTTGGGCCAAGCCATAGGCGGGGTGATTTCTCACCCAAAAGGTTCGCTGGTTTGTGGTCAAGGTGGGACTTGTGGTGTCACAGGGCTTCAGGCTTTAAATGTTGCGACCTCTGGCTCGATAGATAACCTGAATAAACTCAAAGCAGGGGAAATTGATACAGGCTTCGTTCAATCGGATATTGCCTACTGGGCTTATACAGGAACTGGGCTTTTTGAAAATCGAGAAAAGCAAGGTAACCTTCGCGCGATTGCTAGTCTTTATCCTGAGGCAATCCACATTCTTGTTAGGCGAGACGCGCAAATTAACGCCATTGAAGAGTTAATTGATAAACGGGTTTCTGTTGGTGACAGGCGCTCAGGAACCTTGCTCGGCGCGCGGTTAGTGCTGGATGCGCACAACATCACCGAAGACGATATGCAAACCGAATATCTAAATAACTTGCAAGCCATAGAAAAACTAACCGCAGGGCAGTTAGATGCGATGTTTTTTTCGGTTGGCGTGCCTGCACCATCGATTACCGCGCTGTTTAATGAAAATGCCACGGATTATCAGTTGCTTTCAATCGCCGATAGTGCGCAAAAAACCATCATGAGAGCGGGGCATTATTTTTCACCTTATCAAATTCCTGCTGGTGCTTATAATGGGGTTGAGGCCGTTAATACGATCTCGGTCTATGCATTGTGGTTAACTACCGATACGATGGAAGAAGCACTGGTTTATGAGCTGACTAAGGCATTATGGCATGATGAGTCAAAGCGCTTATTGCAGCAAAGCGCAACAGGCCAATCTGTGACCATAGAATCGTCTTTAGAGGGGGTGGGCATTCCTTTGCACGATGGGGCTAAACGTTACTACGATGAAATTGATAAACGGTTTTAATGCAACAGTATCCTGTTATTCCTGAATTCAGGGAAAAATATTCAGTCAAGGTGGGCGGTGTCACCGTTGGTGGTGGTGCGCCTGTGGTGGTACAATCGATGACCAACACAGATACCGCACATGCCCTCAAAACAGCCATTCAAATTGCAGAGCTGCACCGCGCAGGTTCAGAGGTTGTGCGCATCACCGTCAATAATGAGGCCGCTGCTAGGGCGGTTCCCAAAATTAGTGAGCAGTTGGACAAAATGGGGATTGTTGTTCCGCTTATTGGTGATTTTCACTATAACGGACACAAGCTATTAAATGCGGTGCCAGAGTGTGCTGCCGCCTTAGCAAAATATCGTATTAATCCAGGGAATGTCGGTCGAGGCAGCAAACGCGATGTACATTTTACTGACATTATTGAGCAGGCTATTCGTTATGATAAAGCCGTACGTATTGGGGCGAATTGGGGCAGTATTGACCAAGCCATACTGGCACGATTTATGGATGAAAATAGTCAACGCAAAAATCCGCTACCGACCAACGAAATTATTTATCAGGTTCTCATTGCTTCGGTATTAGAAAGTGCCGCTTTGGCAGAAAAAGTGGGGTTACCATCGAATAAAATCCTCCTCTCAGTCAAGATGTCGCAAGTACAAGACCTGATTAACGTGTATCAGCTATTGCACCAACGTTGTCGTTATCCACTGCATTTGGGCCTGACCGAGGCAGGCATGGGGAGTAAAGGGATTGTTGCCTCTACCGCGGCGCTTGCAGTTTTGTTGCAGCAGGGTATTGGTGACACGATTCGTATATCACTCACACCTGAGCCTGGCGAGTCTCGCACAAAGGAAGTCATCGTGGCGCAGGAAATTTTACAAACGATGGGGCTGCGTCATTTTGTCCCGCAAGTGACCGCGTGTCCTGGGTGTGGACGAACGTCTAGTGACTTTTTTCAGCACTTAGCAAAAGACATCCAAACCTTTTTACGCGAAAAAATGCCAGAATGGCAAAAAACGCACCCTGGCTGTGCACAAATGCAGGTGGCTGTGATGGGCTGTGTGGTTAATGGCCCAGGGGAGTCAAAAGCAGCCAATGTTGGGATTAGTTTGCCGGGTAATGATGAGGCACCCGTTGCGCCAGTTTATGTGGATGGCGAGAAAACTGTCACGCTAAAAGGCGACAATATTGCGCAGGACTTTATGCAAATCGTCGAAGATTATATCGCGACGAATTACGCAGCATAAATCGGGTTGAGTCAACAAGATTAGCAGCATTAGTATAATTAGCCTAATCAGCCTAATTAGGCTAATCAGCCGCATCGCGCTTGACGCTATTAGCTTCAAATACAAATACAAATAGCATGCCTGTGCGGTATATCGGATGTGGTTAATCTGAGGGTGACTTATTTGAGACTCATTTAAGGCTCATCTGATACGGCTTATTTGACACGACAGAGCTGGTGCTTTGGGCAGTAAAATGCTTTCCAATAGCCGTATCGGACAATCAGTGCACGTTACAAAAAATTCATGAGTCGTCCACACTGCCTAGCATTGTGGGCAATATCCCTTTATACTATATTAAATACTATTAATTGGCTGACACTGGCTTAGACGATGGCGCTTGCCGAGAAAAGTCGCACAGGGTTCGCAACCGCAGCGAGGAAATTAGTTTGGAAGGTAGAAATGAAACACATGAAGGGCGGATACTGCGTTTAACAGGCGCAGCAGCGCTGTTTGTGGTGTTGGGTGCTTGGGTGATTTTACAAACGCCTAGCACGGCAGTTGCTTGGGTGGTTGGTTTTTTGTTATTGACTATCTATTTGTTTGTTTTTGAAGTATTGCCGGTTGATGTGGCAGCCATTGCCATTATGGTTTTACTAGGGCTTAGTGCGTTATTTTATCCCTATATGGGGTTGTCTGCGGCACTTGTGCCTGATGGCGCACTGTTTGATGGATTTAAGTCTAATGCGGTGATGTCGATAATTGCGGTGATGATTATCGGGGCAGGATTAGATATGACAGGTGTAATGGGGGTGGTGGCAAAATTCATTATGCGGCTCGGTGGTAGCAGTGAGTCGCGTATCATTTCGGTCATTTCTAGCTCGGTGGGAGTAATCTCAAGCTTTATGCAAAATGTCGGTGCAGCCGCGCTATTTTTGCCTGTGATTGGGCGGATTTCTTCTCGCTCAGGTATCGCGATGTCAAGGCTATTAATGCCCATGGGATTTTGTGCGATTTTAGGCGGCACGATGACCTTGGTTGGTTCTAGTCCATTAATTCTATTGAATGACTTGATTGATTCGGCAAATATGAATTTGCCTGCAGATCAACAGATAGCACGGTTTGGTTTGTTTTCAGTCACGCCAATCGGGCTAACAATGATTTTTGTTGGTGTGCTGTATTTCATCGTGCTCGGTCGATGGGTCTTACCTAAAAGCAAAGCCCTCAAAACGGACGCCAGTATGTCACTGTCTTATTACAAAAAAACCTACGGACTAAACTTTACTATTGTTGAAGTGCAAGTGCCTAATGCCAGCGAGTTAGTTGGGAAAACCTTGGGCGACTTTGAAACGCGATTCAATGTGCGTGCCGTTGCCATGTTGTCGCAAGGCGTGAGTAAGCATGGCGCGGGTTACCTGCCTTTGTCGGAAACAGTGGAAGGGCTAGATATTTTAGCGCTTGTTGGCGACGTCGATTCGATTGATGCGTTTATAGAGAAGTATGATCTGATTCAAGCTAAAAAAATCAATCGATTAAGTGAAATCATTAATCCATCACAGTCAGGGTTATCAGAGGCGGTTGTTCATCCGAGTTCGCCATTAGTCGGCTCATCTGCGCGTGATATTCGTCTGCGTAGCGAACACGGAATGTCGGTGCTTGCCGTTATTCGCGGCGAAGAAGTCGTGAGTATCGGTCAGGATGTTCGCAGTATGCCGTTCGTTGCAGGAGATACTTTGGTTTTTTATTCTAACTGGAAGGACTTAAATGATTTTGAAGATCAGCGGGATATGGTTGTTGTGACATCAAATTACCCCAGAGAGAAAAATCGCCCGAATAAAGTCGGCATCGCTTTGTTTTCACTGGTCGTTGCGCTTTCTTTGGTGTTGTTTACGTCATTGCCGTTATCGGTTTCGTTGTTAGTTGGTGCACTAGGAATGGTGTTAGGCGGTGTGCTTAACATGGAGGAGGCCTATGCGGCGGTTAGTTGGAAAACGGTTTTTTTATTGGCCAGTTTGATTCCGCTGGGTATGGCAGTCGAGCTGTCGGGTACGGCCAAATGGATTGCCGATTTAACCTTGACGGCATTAGATGGTTGGCCTGCTTGGCAAATTCAGCTGGCGGTTGCGATATTGGCGACTTTGTTTACGTTAGTGATGTCTAATGTCGGGGCGACAGTTTTGTTGGTTCCGCTGGCGATTAATATTGCTATCGGGATTGATGCCAATCCTGCGTTATTTGCATTGACGGTTGCGTTGGCGACATCGAATTCATTTTTGATTCCGACCCACCAAGTCAATGCCTTGATTATGGGGCCAGGCGGGTATGCAGTCAAAGACTTTATCAAAGCAGGGGGCATCATGACCGTGTTGTTTTTGCTCGTTTTGATGCTGATGCTGACGTGGTTTTACTGATGAGGCGAGCATAGTATTGATGATTGACGGTTTTTAAATAGGCTGGTGTGTTTTCTGGGTTAGAAAGTGGGTGTCGGATGATTGGGGGGTAATCGGTTGCTGGCAAAATTTTAGCGCTTGAAACGACAAAGATAAAGTGCAAACAAAGTCCATTATAATCGATTTTTTTGCGATTTTTAGCGGAAAAAACTTGCGAAAATATGTTTTGACGTTATTATATGCACTTCCAACCAAGTGGGTCGTTAGCTCAGCTGGTAGAGCAGTTGGCTTTTAACCAATTGGTCATAGGTTCGAATCCTATACGACCCACCACTTAATCTCATTCTTAAATCTCATCATTCAATTCCCCTTTCCCCTTTCTTTTTATTCTTATTGCATCGCTAGGTGAGGTGATTGTTTTTGCCTAAATGCCTGCTTGCGTGTAATTTTGCAGGTGAGTCTATCTATTGAATAGGCTGTTTAATAGGCTGTCTTATAGGTTGTCTAATGGGCCGTGTTCGCGCTAGCAGTGATAAAATCACGATTAATAGTTTTTAATGTCGGGTAATTTTGATAAACTATGTCGGTATTAGATTATATTAAATTAATCGAAGCGCTTCATCTAACTCTCAGATTAAAAAGGTGTTATCAATGTCTACTGACAATCGTCCAACGTCGCCGCATTTGCAAGTTTATCGCTGGCGTATCACCATGCTTAGTTCAATATTACACCGTGCAACGGGGCTATATATGTGTTTGGGGCTGGTTGTTTTGGTTTTGCACCTAGCGACAATAGCCATGGGGGGTAGCAGCCATTTTTCGGCGAGCGGATTTTTGATGAATGCTTTTTGGTTTGTTTGGTGTTTGTGCATTTATTTCCATCTATGTAATGGATTACGCTATCTTGGCTGGGATTTAGGGTATGGTTTTTCGATTAAATGCGCGGAAAAATCGGCATTAATGGCGCTGGTTGGTGCGGTGGTTTTGACCGTGTTGACTTGGTTATTCCGTTTATTTTAGGAGCGATACGATGAAATTTAGAACGCCACTAAAAAAGGCCAAAGGTCAAGGCGCAGCAGGCAGCGGGACAGCGCATTTTATTCATCAACGTTTTACGGCGGTTGCGTTGATTCCATTGACTTTTTTGTTTGTTTGTTTTTTGATGTCATTGCTTGCGGCTGAGCGTTTTTCCGAAGTTGCTGATAAGCTATCGAATCCCTTTTGGACCACAACACTACTGTTATTTTTGTGTGCCGCTTTTTATCACGGTATGCTCGGTGTGCAAATTATTATCGAAGACTACATTAGTTCGAAAAAAGCCAAATTAGCCCTATTGATTGCCCTACGATTGGCTGTGGCATTTTTTGCCTTATTAGGCATCCTATCTGTATTATTTATTGCGCTTAGCTAACCACCAAGGGGATTGACGAATGCAAACTGATTACGAAATTATTGAACATGTCTATGACGTTGTTGTTGTCGGCGCAGGTGGTGCGGGATTACGGGCGACGTTTGGCATGGCTGAAAAAGGATTAAAAACTGCCTGTGTCACCAAAGTGTTTCCGACACGTTCGCATACCGTTGCCGCGCAAGGCGGTATGTCCGCGGCACTTGGCAATATGGGCGAAGACAAATGGCAGTGGCATATGTACGATACGGTCAAAGGCTCAGATTGGCTAGGCGACCAAGATGCGATTGAATACATGTGTCGCGAGGCCGTGCCAGCTGTCATTGAGTTAGAGCACCAAGGCGTACCATTTTCACGCACCGAAGCGGGTAAAATTTACCAGCGCCCATTTGGTGGTATGACGACTAATTTTGGGGAAGGCCAAGCACAGCGCACCTGTGCCGCAGCAGATCGTACAGGTCATGCGATTTTACATACACTGTACCAACAGTCATTAAAGCACGAAGCAGAATTTTTTATTGAATACTTTGCCACAGACTTGTTGATGAGTGAAGATGGCGAAGTATGCCGAGGCGTGCTCGCGTGGGATTTAGCGACAGGCAAATTACATGTTTTTCATGCCAAGATGGTCGTGCTAGCCACAGGTGGTTATGGTCGTGCGTACTTGTCAGCAACGTCTGCCCATACGTGTACAGGCGATGGCAATGCCATGATTTTACGCGCAGGGTTGCCATTACAAGACATGGAATTTACACAGTTTCATCCAACGGGTATTTATGGCTCAGGGTGCTTGATGACCGAAGGTTGTCGCGGTGAGGGCGGTTTTTTAACCAATAGCGAAGGCGAACGCTTTATGGAGCGTTACGCTCCAAATGCCAAAGACTTGGCTTCACGAGATGTGGTTTCTCGCGCCATGACGATGGAAATAAACGAAGGACGTGGTGTTGGTAAAAACAAAGACCATATCTTTTTGCACCTAGAGCATCTAGGCGCAGATGTGATTAACAAGCGTTTACCTGGCATTGCGGAGACGGCAAAAATTTTTGCAGGTGTCGATGTTAGCAAAGCCCCCATCCCAGTATTGCCAACGGTGCATTATAATATGGGGGGTATTCCCACGAATTATTTGGGTGAAGTGGTGACGCAAAAGGGCGATAACCCTGACCACGTTGTCCCTGGATTGATGGCGATTGGCGAAGCGGCTTGTGTTTCTGTGCATGGCGCTAATCGCTTGGGGTCTAATTCGTTGTTAGATATTGTCGTATTTGGTCGAGCAGCGGCGATTCGTTGCCAAGAAATTATCGATACCGAAGCAACCACGATCAAAGCCCCTGCGGCGGCTATCGACAAGGCGATTGCCCGATTTGATCAGTTTAGAAACGCCAGTGGCTCATGTAAAACAGCAGACATTCGTGCTGAAATGCAACAGACAATGCAAACCCATGCGGCGGTTTTCCGTACAGGTGACATCATGCGCCAAGGCATAGAAAAATTAGAAAAAACCTATGCGAGCTTTGCTGATGTGGCCGTGGCGGATAGAAGCTTGGTCTGGAATACCGATTTGGTCGAAACGTTAGAATTGGAAAATTTATTGCAGTGCGCGATGGTTTCGATTAAAGCCGCTGATAATCGTACAGAATCCCGTGGTGCGCACGCCCGTGATGATTTTAGCGATAGGGATGATGACAATTGGATGAAGCATACCTTGACGTGGTTAGATGTAAATAGCAATGATGGCAAGGTTCGCATTGATTATCGTCCTGTTCATACCTATACATTGACAGATGAAGTGGCTTATATCGAGCCTAAAAAACGTGTTTATTAATTAGCACAAGCTTACTAAGAGGTTATCACTATGGCAGAGTTTACATTACCAGCCAACTCGATTATCAAAAAAAATGGGCAAATCTATCGAGCGCCCAATGGTGCAACGAATATACGCACGTTTAAAATTTATCGATGGGAACCTGATACGGGTGAAAATCCACGCTACGACACCTATGAGATTGATATGGATCAATGCGGGCCGATGGTGTTGGATGCGCTGATTAAAATCAAAAACGAGGTTGATACCACACTGGCATTCAGACGTTCTTGCCGCGAGGGGATTTGTGGTTCGTGCGCGATGAATATCGGTGGTGAAAATACCTTGGCGTGTACCAAAGCCATCGAAGATTTTAAGGGTACTATCGACATCTCGCCACTGCCACATATGCAGGTAGTTAAAGACCTAATCCCTGATTTGACCCACTTTTATGCACAGTATGCTTCGATTAAGCCGTGGTTACAGTCTGATACACCAGCGCCGCCAGACAAAGAACGACTTCAATCTATTGAAGATCGTACAGAATTAGACGGTTTGTATGAGTGCATTTTGTGTGCCTGTTGTTCGACATCGTGCCCCTCGTATTGGTGGAACAGTGAGCGTTATTTAGGGCCCGCTGCATTACTGCAAGCCAATCGGTGGATAAAAGATTCGCGTGATGAAGCGACAGGTGAGCGCCTTGATGCGTTAGAAGATCCATTTAAAGTGTATCGCTGTCATACCATTATGAATTGTACACAGGCGTGCCCCAAAGGGTTAAACCCAGCCAAAGCTATCGCGGAAATCAAGCTAAAAATGGCCGAACGCCAGCTGTGACTGCTGTATATTGTAACTAAGTCCAGGCGTAAGCGTAACTAGGCGTAACTAGGCGTAACTAGGCGTAACTAGGCGTAACTAAGTGGTATCTAAACTAGCTCTAGGCGGTACTTAAACAGTACTTAGGCAGCGCCTAGTTCGCTACTAGGCAATTGCTAGGCAACTGTTAGGCAATTCTAGGTAGTAGGAAAGCATGCAGAAGCAGCCAATAAAAAAAGAAAAAATGAGTCGGTCTATAAGCCGGATTCTGTAGTTGATAGCCATTTATCTGGGTGTATTGTTGCCAATACACTCTAGCGACCTACCCGAATGCACTGTGGGTCACAGCGTCAAGCGTAGCAAAGCTAGCTTGTTGCATTCCTATTTGGTCTTGCTCCGCGTGAGGTTTACCTTGCCATCAAATGTTGCCATTGACGCGGTGCGCTCTTACCGCACCCTTTCACCCTTACCACGCCATAGGCATGGCGGTCTGCTCTCTGTTGCACTGGCTGTCAGCTCTCGCTGCCCGGACGTTATCCGGCACGCTACCCGATGGAGTCCGGACTTTCCTCTGCTTTTGCAGCGACTATCCGACCGACTCAGCACGTATTGTAACGGCTTTAATCAAATAGTAAAGCCCATTGTGGTTATGTGTTGGTTATTTGTGTAAGCAGTCGTTAAACTTATGTTAATATGTAGGGACAAACAATTTTTATAAAATTTAGAGGTATGTGTTTTGATTAAACGATTAATGAGAAAATGCTTGATGACTTTAGCAGCATTGCTATTTAGTTCGTTAGGGTTTGCTGATTTTATTGCAGTGGCGCATAATGGTGCCGATCCTAACAGTAGTAATATTACTTTGTATGTTTTTGGTGAGCCTGGGGTGACGGGCGCAATTAATAGCAATGATGGGATATTCAATAATACGGCTTTTACGATTGGTGTCGATGGCTATGTGGAAATTGTCGTGCCGAAATCTCAAATATTATTAAATGCTGATGCAGACAGCATTGAGCAAAAGGCGCTGTTGGTCACATCAAACAGTCCTATCAGCGGCTATCTGCTCAATCAAGACAATCCAACGACGGACATGACTTATTTGCTTGATTTGGAAGCATTAGGGACGGAGTACCGAGTCGTCACCTTCCCTAGCTTAAATGTTAACAGAGCTGCACAAATGTCAATTACGGCGACGGTTGACAATACGACAGTGACGGTTGTGCCTAATGTCGATTTGGATTCAGGGCAACCTGCTGGTGTTCCGTTTAATGTGGTCTTAGATGCTGGGGAATCCGTCTTGTACATCGCCTCAAACGGTACATTAACAGGTAGTTTAGTTAGCGCAGATAACCCGATAGCCGTATTTTCGGGGAATAAGCATCTCTATATTGGAACAAATTCAGCATTTGATCACCTATTTACGCAATTGCCACCAACGAGCCAGTACGCAACAACATACGTCATTCCAGAAACTGAATTTGCGAATGAGGGAAATTTGGTTTATGTCGTGGCAAATACAGATAATACTGAGGTTACCTTAAATGGCGCATTAGTTGCGACTATCAATGCAGGGGAGTTTTATCAATTTGACACCACATCAGGAGATTACTTAACAACCAGTGAGCCTGTTTTGGTCGCGCAACTGCTAAAAAGTAATATCATTGCCGGCGATGGTGACCCAGGGTTAACTTTTCTGCCCGGCGCCGACCAAGGTTTAGACACCTATGTTTTTTTTGCGCCTGATGTGATGGACAGTAATATCGAGCGACATTATCTCTCGATAGCGATTCCAACGAGTGCTTTGGCAAGTTTAACGCTTAATGGCGCTTTGGTGGATACCAGCGGGTTTGTGTCGGTTGCAGGCTCTGGATTTAGTTATGGCAATGTTCAAGTGCCAGCAGGTATGGCAGGCTTAATTGAGGCGGATGAACGATTTATTGCTACGCTGTCAGGTTACGGTAATATTGAAAGTTACTTCACCATACTTGGGACGAGCAATTCCCCAGGCGCGTCGCCTTTGTCAAAAGCAACCCCGGTTCCCAGTTTACATTTTTATAGTTTAGCCTTGGCGGTATTAGGGTTGTTGGGACTAGGGTTGTTGGGGTTAGCTATACGGCGGCGGATTTGTTTGGGCGTGAGTAATACCATTGGTTAATCCCTTACTACACGATAGCATGGAGTGAAGCAAATAGGTCTACAGGCTGAAAAATTCTTATATTTCAATAGGTAGAGCGAATTTAAAAAGCCAGCTATTAAAGCTGGTTTTTTTAATGCCATTAAATCCCCCTGAGCTATAAACGACTAACCGAGAATAAATCGAGAATAAATAAAGCCTAACAAATAAGGGCGAATAGTTCGCAACAACATAAAATCGATTATTTTGTAGCAGGTTCAATGACCTTAAGTCGAGCTTGCTGGACACAATATTGCAAAATAACTTTTTTAAATATTTTTATAAATTATTTTGACAATTATTTTTCAAGTTGTATAATTTGAGAAATAGAATGTTTAAGTTATCTCCTCTTATCCTTTTGGTGGTTGTATTCGTCAGGTATGTTTCATGCCTGACTTTTTTTTGCTCGAAATATTCTGCTCAGAAATAACGCGCTAACCGAAAAGTGATAGCCAGAAAAGTCATAGTTAGCAAATTCATAGTTAGCAAATTCGGGAAAATAGCAATTAAAATAAAGTAACTCGTATTCAAGGCGGTTGACATTTACAGCGGTTGGGATTTACAGCGATTGGGATTTACAGCGATTGGGATTTACAGCGCTTGGCGTTCAGGGCAATCGGTATTTAGCGGTTATCGTTTACAGAAGATGAAGCGGGAAGATAAAGCGGAGGAGATAAAAAAAAGAAATAAAAAAGGGCAACCTGTCGTTGCCCTTGAATGGTTACCGCTTTGAACTTTTATTTTTGTGAATTTTTGTCCAAGCTATTTTTTACATTGTCTGCATTATTTTAATTTTTGCATTACTTACAGTGGATTGACACCAGAGCTGACGCCGATTTTTTGTGAACGTGACTTTTCTTCGATATAGTTAAAGTCGCTGACACGCCCCGTATTGAGGCTGATATAGACTTCTAGATACTGCTCTTCTCGGCGTGCGGTCACTGCATTGCTAGCCAAAAAGCCACCTGCAATGGCACCTAAACTGCCTGCAATGGCACTGCCGCTGCCACCGCCAATTTGGCTGCCTAATGCGCCACCAACCACTGCGCCACCCGTTCCTGCGGCGACTTTTTTGATGCTGTCGTCATTTTTGTATCCGTAAGTGAGTCTCTTCCAACCTTGTTTTTGATTTGTTTTGAGTGTGACGGGTTCACCAAACATTTGTCTAATTTCTGCTTCGCTGGTAATGCCACGCTGAATTTGGTTTACATTGGTTTGGCTAAGTGCCGTTCCCGTGGTGATGCAGCCCGTTAATAATAACGAAAGTAGCACGATAACGCCGTAATGGGAATGCTGTTTTAGCTTTAATAGTGTTGCTTTCATGCGTTACTCCTGATAATTGTGTTTGTATGAGATTAAAAATAATTAACCATTAGATAGTGGAGTATAACAATTTAATCGACATATTCAAAAACTTTTGTGACCGATTTAACGCCACGTATGCGCCGCGCTTTTTCAGCGATGGCGTCGGCTTCTGCGCGAGACACGATGCCCATCAGATAAACATTGCCGCGCTCAGTACTGACATTAATTAAGGTCGGGTCAAAATTTTCCATATTAAGCGAAAGGAGTGCCGTTTTCACTTGTCCCGTAATTGCGCTGTCACTACCACGACTTAACAGGCTGCTTTTAGGGCCGATGATAATGTCGCTCTCGACACGTTTGACGTTAGGCGTATTTTTGACTAGGGTTAGGATTCGTGTGCGTACCTCGTTACTACTGGCTTCACCCGTAACCAGCACAACGCCATTGAATACCGTTAGGTTGGTGTTGCTGTAGTCGTTTAGGTATTTATCGCCGAGTAATGATTTAGTAATGAGCAATTCCAAATTTTTGTCATCAATCACAGTGCCTGGTGTTCTACGGTCGTGGACAGTTTTGGCTGTCGCGCCTGCCGCACCACCGACGACTAAAGCGGTGCAACCGTGCAGTGCGAAAACACTTGAAAGTAACAAAGTAAGGCATAGTTTTTGCAAAGTCAGGTTGGGCATAATCATAATGAGGTCTCCAGTGTTTAAAATGCGGCTTTAATCCATTCAATAGTATAATCTGAAAGTTGATGATTGTGTGTCACGGCGATGACATCAAAACGACAATCAGGTATTTCTGATAATTGTAACAAATAATGCTCGGCGGTTTTGATTATTTTCTGTATTTTTTGCGCAGAGATGGATTCTACGGCGCTCACTTGGGCGTTGATTTGGCGGCTTTTGACTTCGACAAAGACCAGTGTGTTGCCATCTTGCATAATCAAATCAATTTCACCAAAGCGACTGTGGTAATTCTCACAAACCCCTTTAAGCCCTTGTTTTTTTAAAAACTGTTTGGCTATTTTTTCGCAGTGAAACCCTGTTTCGCGGCTGCGGTTATTCTCTGCGTGCCTGCTCTCTGTTCGTCTGTTCTCTGCGCGGCTGTTCTCTGTGCAACTGCTTTCTGTCGCCGCTGCGGGGCGATGGTTTGCAGTCATGCGTTTAATACGTTTGATAAGTTTAATTCGCTTAAAAATAGCGTAACCATATGTAAACATTGGCAATGGCAAGGGTTAATAACATAATCGGGAATGCGCGAATGGTAAATTGAATAAAACCAATCGGTTGTTTGGCTTTGGCGGCGTAAGCAGCAACGGTTAAGTTAGCGCTGGCGCCAATCAGCGAGCCATTGCCGCCAAAACAGGCCCCCAGTGCTAACGACCACCATAGTGGGTGGATAGCTTCACCGCTACCAAAGGTCGATTCGGTCGATTCAATTAACGGAATCATGGTGGCAACAAAAGGGATGTTATCTAAGAGCGCTGATAAAATACCAGAGACCCACAGCACAATAAAGGCAGTTTGCATCATGTCGCCATCGGTAAAATTGATCATTTTTTGGCCGATTTCGTGGAGAATGCCAGTCTGCTCAACGCCAGCAACGATGATAAATAATCCCGCAAAAAAGAAAATCGTTACCCACTCAACTTCGCTGAAAATATGGTGAACGCTTTCGTTTTGTGTTTCGGGGTCTTGCTTCCAGTAAGCTAAAAACAGAATCAGTGCACCGCCAGCCAGTGCGGATGTGCCAGGTTGAATGCCGTAGCTATGCCCAACAGTAAAACCAAAAATAACCAATGCAAGTGTCGCTAGGCTTTTGACGACGAGGCCTTTGTCAGTGATGGCTTCATTTTCTCGAAAGAGCATGATTTTTTCGCGTGCTTCATCGCTTGCCGTTAAGTCTTTGCGATAAATGAGAAATATAATCACAATGACAATAAGCATAGTGAATATGGCGACAGGGGCGAGATTGACTACAAATTGATTAAAGCTTAAATTAGCCGCTGAACCGATGATAATGTTAGGCGGGTCACCAATCAGCGTCGCAGTACCGCCGATATTCGAGGCTAAAATTTCCGCAAAGAAATAAGGAAAAACACGGACGCCCAGCGCATCGGTTATTAGCAACGTAATCGGCGCAATCAGCAGTACCGTCGTGACGTTATCGAGTAGGGCGGAAAACACCATCGTAACCAGCATGAGCATAATCAAAATACCCATTGGATTGGCTTTGACGGACTTGGCCGACTTGATAGCAACGTATTGGAATAGACCCGATTGGCTCGTCACGCTAACAATCACCATCATCCCGATTAATAGCGCCAGCGTATTAAAATCAATCCCATTGATGGCTTGTTCTTGATTTAAAATGCCGAGAATAATCATCAAACCAGCGCCCAGCATGGCTAAAATCGCGCGGTTGATTTTTTCGGTGACTAATACAGCGTAGGTCAGGATTAAAATGGTACCTGCAATCCAAACAGGATCGATGCTGAGTATATCAGCGAGGGCGAAAGTCGCGTCGTGTGAAAGGGCGGGTTGTGTACTCATTGTGTCAGTACCTTAGTTGTTAAAGGGTTGTCATTGGTTTGTTGTTGAATTGTTAAATGGGGTTGCCAAAACGAGTTTGTAAAATCATTCTTTTAGGTCATTCTTTTAGGTCATTCGGCAGGTCATAAGGCCCGAAAATATTATCCAATACTGAGTGAATGGTCAACAGCCCCTTATATTGATGGGTGTTTTCATCGACAATCACGACATGGCGTTTGTATTTATAAAGCAACAAAACACCTTCCAAAATGGGTGTTTCTGGTTTTGCTGTGGGGATATTACTCGCTTCAGATAAATAATCAACCACTTTTTCATCTTGAATGGCTTCAAGTCGCTCGTGAAAGTCGTTTTCTTTCATATGAAAAAAATGTAGATGCCCGATACCTGTGTCGGCATCTTTTCGGTTAGGGTGTATGGTCAGTGCAGTAGGTAGCAGCAGGCGAACGAGTGTGGATGACGTAAAAACACCCAAATACTTACCATCGTCGTCGATGACGGGCAAAAACCGCACGCCTTTTTGACGAATCAGCGGGTAAGCTAGACGCATGGTGTCTGTCGCTTTGAGGACAGGCTGGTCGGTTAGCATAACATCTTTGCAAAGTAGTGACATGGGTTGGTCTCCTGTAGTGTATTTGTTATCGTGTGTTTGTTATCGTGTGTTCTGATTATCGGTAATTTTCTTATTATTTTTTATTTTTTTAAGTCAAAATGTTAGTTGATATACTGAGTTTGTGTTATTTCGTCTAACGTCAACAGCCGTATTGCGCTAGGCGTGGCTTCAACCATCGTGGGGGTGTTTTCCCAATCGCCGAGCACATAGCGCCGATAAGGCTTGCCGTTAGATGGGTATTCGTGTAAGTCTGGGCGGTGCGTGTGGCCATGAATTAGCGTGTTGACTTGGTGGGTTTTCATAACGGTTAATACCGTTTGTTTATTGACATCCATCATGCTTCGCACTTTATTTCGATTCGCCATCTGTGAGCGGATGCGGTAATAACGCGCTTGGGCTTTTCTAACCCAGCGCGGTAAAGATAAAATGCGATGCTGCCATTGCGCTGTCCGTGTCTTGGCGCGAAAATTCTGATAGGCGACGTCGTCTGTGCATAAGGTATCACCGTGCGCGATGAGGGTGCTTTGCCCATACAAATTAATGACGGCGTGCTCGGGTAATAACTGCATTTGACAACGGTCGGCGTAGGATTGCTTTAATAGGAAATCGCGATTGCCGTGTTGGAAATAGATAGGGATGCCGGCTTGGTTGAGTTGTGATAACCTATCTGCGACGCGTTGAGCGGTGTGAGAGAGGCAATCATCACCTAGCCAGTATTCAAATAAATCGCCTAAAATATAAAGCCCATCTATTTGCGTTATCGGTGCTTGGTGTTCGTGGTGTAATCGGGCAATAAAACGCTCAAACATCGCCACACTCTGCGTGTGGCTATCGTCTAAATGTAAATCAGCAATAAAGAATGTTTTTCGCATATGAGGGTGGCAGTAAGCTGGAAGACAATAATAAACGAGAAGAATAAGCTAGAAGGTAATGATATAAGGCAATAAACTAGGAGGCTAGGCAGACTTCTGTCAGACTTCTGTCGTATTACTGTGATGGGCTGACTACGATGACTCCTGTGGTGTCGCGTCTGCCGTGTCTTCGATGACCATTGCTTGATGGATGACGACAGGCTCAACGGGAACATCTTTCATGCCCATATGAACGCCAGTTTTTGTTTGGCCAATGGCTTCAACGACTTCGATGCCTTGGCTGACTTTGCCGAATACCGCGTAGCCCCAGCCTTGCATATTCTCATCACGAAAGTTTAAAAAATCATTGTCCTTGAGATTAATAAAGAATTGCGATGTCGCAGAGTGGGGGTCATTGGTACGTGCCATTGCGATAGTGCCTTTGTCGTTTTTAAGGCCGTTGTTGGCTTCGTTTTTGATGGGGTCATCGGTTGTTTTACGATCCATTGATTCAACGAATCCACCGCCCTGAATCATAAAATCGGCAATCACGCGGTGAAAAATGGTGTCATTGTAAAAACCAGCGCTGACGTACTCTAAAAAATTAGCAGACGTTTTGGGGGCTTTATCCAAATCGAGTGTGATTTCAATATCACCGTGGGTAGTCTTAAGCATTACTTTTGTCATAGAAATTCGCTGTGCCTCTTAAATTAATAGTGATTAGAAATGGAATATTTTTATAGTATAACTGAAAAAAACGTTAAATTGTTGTACACTTTCTCCTTTATGCTGCGATTCATTCTAAATCAATAAACGTTGAGGACAATGTGCTAAAAATTCATAATTCACTAACACGCCAAAAAGAAGTATTCACCCCAATAACGCCTGATATTGTTAATATGTACGTTTGTGGTATTACCGTTTATGACTATTGTCATATCGGTCATGCGCGTATGCTGGTGGTATTTGATATGGTGGTGCGTTATTTGCGCTACAGTGGCTATCAGGTTAATTATGTAAGGAATATTACCGATATTGACGATAAAATTATTGCCCGTGCTAATGAAAATAACGAACCAATTGATGCGTTGACGGCACGATTTAGCACCGCGATGCACCAAGACGAAACGGCATTAAAATGCTTGGCGCCGACGATTGAGCCCCGCGCAACCGAGGCCGTTAACGAGATGATTGCGTTAATTGAGGCCTTAATTGCCAAAGGCCACGCTTATGTGGCCAGTAGCAAAGACGTGCTTTATGCAGTTGATAGCTTTGCTGATTATGGCAAGCTGGCTAACCAAAACCTAGATGAATTACAAGCAGGTCAGCGGGTTGAAGTGGACACAGGCAAACGCAGTGCCTTAGATTTTGTCCTATGGAAATCAGCAAAGCCTAATGAGCCTGCATGGGATTCGCCGTGGGGCAAAGGTCGCCCTGGTTGGCATATCGAATGTTCGGCGATGGCCAAAGCCAACCTTGGCGATCATTTTGATATACACGGTGGCGGATTGGATTTGAAATTTCCGCATCACGAGTGTGAAATCGCCCAATCAGAACCGGTTTGTGGTAAACACGTTAATTATTGGATGCACAATGGATTTGTGCAAGTGGATTCAGAAAAAATGTCAAAATCATTGGGTAATTTTTTTACGATTCGTGATGTGCTGGACAAATTTTCAGGCGAAGTTATTCGCTTTTTTGTGATTGGAACACATTACCGCAGCCCGCTAAACTACAGTGACAGCGGGCTACAAGACGCTGAAAATGGATTGGCAAGACTCTATACCACGCTTAGAAATACCGCGTCTTTTGATGTGGATGCCTCTGCACTACGGCTGGAATACCCTGAGTTTTTCGCGGCAATGGATGATGATTTTAATACAGCAAAGGCAATCAGTGTCTTGTTTTCTGTTGCTAAAACGATTAATAAAACAGTCGATAGCGAGCAAAAAAATTACTTGGCGAGTGCCCTTAAAGCCCTCGGCGGCGTTTTAGGTATTTTGCAAGATAATCCCGATGATTTTTTACAGGCAGGCAGTAAAGACGATGCCAAAGCAATAGCGGATTTGATTTTGGCTCGTCACGCCGCGCGTGCAGACAAAGATTTTGCGCGCGCAGATGCAATTAGAGACCAGCTAGATGCCATGGGCGTTGCGATAGAAGACAATGCCGGCCAAACGAGTTGGCGTTACAAATAGCACATATAGCACATCACATATAGCATACAATTAAGCACAAACAGCATATTAAAGACAGGTGATGCTAAGCATAAGGTCGATAGCTTGACCTAAAAGCGATATGAAAAATACAGGTTTTTTAAATAGCTATCGATATCAGGGGTAAAAAGCTGAAATAATCGTTGACGAAACGAAGGCGCGTCAGTAAGATATCCACTCCGCAACGGCAGACAACTTTGCGGGTGTTGCTGTATGTGAATACTCGGAGCATAGCGCAGTCTGGTAGCGCATCTGGTTTGGGACCAGAGGGTCGGGGGTTCGAATCCCTCTGCTCCGACCACTTTTTACCGCATATTGCGCGCTCGTAGCTCAACTGGATAGAGCATCGGCCTTCTAAGCCGAGGGTTGCAGGTTCGAGTCCTGCCGAGCGCGCCATCTTATATTATGGTGGGTATAGCTCAGTTGGTTAGAGCGCTGGATTGTGATTCCGGAGGTCGTGGGTTCGAACCCCATTACTCACCCCATTTATTGCCTTCAATTACGACTATTGCACCATTACTAGCATTATCTATTCAATCACGCCAATCGCGCCAAACGCTATTACAAACACCATTGATATACCCATGTTTGCCAGTGATTACCAGTAACTGCCAGTAATTACGTAAATCTTTATCAAATGCCCCCCATGAAATTTTGACACAACGCTTTCCGCATCACTGATTTATGCAAGACTTTTCAACCCGTGTCCTCGCTTGGTATGACGTATATGGCCGCAAGCATCTACCTTGGCAAGCGCCAGGTAACCCGAATTATATTTACTACACTTGGGTATCTGAAATCATGCTACAGCAAACCCAAGTGACGACAGTTATTCCGTATTTTAATGCGTTTATTGCGCGTTTTCCTGATGTTAACGCCTTGGCGATTGCTGACAGTGATGAAGTGATGGCGCTATGGGCAGGACTAGGCTATTACGCACGGGCGCGCCACCTGCACCAAGCGGCAAAAATCATTCACAATGATTATCAGGGTCGTTTTCCCGATACGTTTGATTCACTGCAAGCGCTACCTGGCATTGGGCGCTCTACAGCGGGGGCGATTTTGTCGTTGGCTTTGGGGCAGCGTCATGCCATTTTGGATGGTAATGTAAAGCGTGTTTTATGCCGGCATGCGAGGGTGGCAGGGCATCCGAGTCAAGCAAAAGTCAGCCAAGCGTTATGGCGATTGGCTGAAAACTATACGCCGAACGAGCGCTGTGCGAGTTACACGCAGGCCATGATGGACTTGGGTGCAACGGTTTGTACGCGAACAAAGCCTAAATGCCACCAATGTCCAGTGCAGGTTGATTGTCAAGCTCGTATTGATGGTTGTGTTAGTGAGTATCCATCGAAAAAAACAAAGAAAGCCCTTCCGCTTAAACAGGTGATTTTTTGGTTAGTGACAGATAATACGCGCGTGTATTTGGAAAAACGTCCTGATACCGGTATTTGGGGCGGGTTATGGGGGCTGCCTGAATCACCGGTAGAAGTGGAAGTTGAGGCACAGGCTGAGGCGCAGACTGAGGCGCAGACTGAGGCACAGGCTGAGGCACAGGCTGAGGCACAGACTGAGGCGACGGTGAATCAATTAATAGCAGATAAGCTTGATGCATTACTTGATACGTTATCAGTGAGCTTGTTGATGGTTGAAAAAAAAGCCTTATTGCAGCATGCATTTACGCATTATCGTCTGCAAATTCACCCCGTGTTGGTTACGGTTGATGCCTTGCCGCAAGGCGTATTAATCGAAGCTTTAACCGTGACTAGTCAAAATAAAACGGTTGATGTGGCGATGCCAACGCCTGTTGCAAAGCTAATTGAAAAGCTGGCCAACGGGTTGTTAGGTTGATACCGTGATTAGCACGTTGGCTAGTACGTTGGCTAGCACGTTGGCTAGGGTGTCGATTGGCGCGTTGGCGGCGAATTAAGTGCAATGCCGCTTTACATTTGGTCATTTATCACTACAATAGGCAATCTGTTAAGTCGGAGCGTAGCGCAGCCTGGTAGCGCACTTGTCTGGGGGACAAGGGGTCGGAGGTTCAAATCCTCTCGTTCCGACCATTTAACGCCATGTAGCGGCGCTTGGTAGTGCTTGGTAGTGCCTGGTAGTGCCTGGTAGTAATTGGCAACGTCTGGCAGCATCTAACAGGGATTTAGCTGAGTTCTAGCTGAGTTAAACAAAAGCACTATACCCACCATTGCCCCTTACCCATAGCCTGTTAATCCCCTGTCAATCTCCTGTCAATCCCTTGTTAATCCCTTGTTAATCGTTTACGCTGAGCAAATTCACAAACACGTGCCAAGGTAAATCGTTACACGCCCTGCGTTTGAAAAAATCAAATAGCAAATCAAATAACAAATCAAATAGCACCCAAATCCTAACAAAATGATGAATCATGCGTACTTAGCATTGATTTTTTATGCTGATACCACCATACTATCCCTATGGTTAGTTGATTTTTTGTATGCTTATAGATGGTTTTAGCGTCGAAAATAAATAGAAAAATCAACGCCGCTAACACGAATCACCTAATAATTACATAATAAATTACCTAATAATCACATAAGTATTCATAAGTCACTGATGTCAAAAAACGCACAAACTGATAATCA
Organism: Ostreibacterium oceani; assembly: GCF_009362845.1. NCBI lineage: Bacteria > Pseudomonadati > Pseudomonadota > Gammaproteobacteria > Cardiobacteriales > Ostreibacteriaceae > Ostreibacterium > Ostreibacterium oceani. The sequence continues at coordinate 198,580 of NZ_WHNW01000003.1, forward strand.
AAGTCTTGTTCTATTTGAAAGAAAACAAGCAGTTGAAACGCCCGCTTTGTACCATGTTGTGCTACTAAACGATGACTATACACCGATGGATTTTGTGATTGAAGTGTTGATGGTTTTGTTTAAAAAAAGTTATCAGCAAGCGCATGAGATTACCATGCAGGTTCATCAACATGAACGTGGCATAGCGGGGACTTACCCCAAAGAAATTGCAGTGGAAAAAATGACACAAGTGACGCTCTCGGCAAAAGCCAATGAATTTCCACTTCGCTGTATTACAGAGCGCGCTTAGGAGACCCCGATGATTGATAAGAACCTTGAGAAAACACTGAATTTGGCCTTTGTTAAGGCAAACCAAGCACGTTTTGAATTTTTCACTACTGAACACGTCTTGCTTGCCTTGGTTGAAGAGGATTCATTTACACGCGATGCACTTATTAGTTTGGCGGTCGATGTAACCGAATTGGCGAACAATTTACGGGGATTTTTACAGCACAGCTGCCCTAAACTCAGCAATCGCGAAGACAACACAGTACCGACGTCGGCATTTCATCGTATTATTGATCGGGCGAGTGCGCAAAGAAAATCAGCGGGCAAAGACATTGCCAATGGGCTACACCTGCTCATTTCAATGATGGATGAGACAGAAAGCCATGCGGTTTATTTTCTTAAAAAACAAAATATCAATAAGTTAGACTTGATGCAGCTGGCATCACGGCAAGATACGGATGAGATGCCAAGTGACGAAGAAAACGAAGGCAGCAGCAATCCGTTGACACAGTTTTGTCATCATTTAAATGCCATTGCCGAGCAAGGCGGTATTGACCCGCTAATTGGCCGCGAGATGGAGGTAGAGCGTGTTATCCAAGTCTTGTCTAGACGGCGTAAAAACAATCCAATATTGGTCGGTGAAGCAGGTGTTGGTAAGACCGCCATCGCTGAGGGGCTGGCGAAAAAAATCGTGGATGGCGATGTGCCACCTGTATTGGCAGATACCCAGATTTATGCGGTTGATTTAGGGGCAATGGTTGCTGGCACGAAATATCGCGGCGATTTTGAAAAGCGGGTTAAGTCTTTGATTAGCGCGTTGATTAAAATGGATGATGTGATTATTTTTATCGATGAAATTCATACCTTGTTGGGCGCTGGGGCGACATCGGATAGTACGTTGGATGCCTCTAACTTATTAAAACCTGCGTTATCGGCAGGACAAATTCGTTGTATTGGCGCGACAACCCACAAAGAATACAAGCAAAGCTTTGAAAAAAATGCCGCCTTGGCACGCCGCTTTCAAAAAATTAACATAGACGAGCCTAGCAAAGAAAATACCGTGGCGATTCTCGACGGCCTCAAGCCTAAATTTGAAAAATTCCATCAAGTCAAATACCATAAAACTGCCATAGAAACAGCGGTAGAACTGGCGGATAAATTTATTCATGACCGCTATTTTCCAGATAAAGCGATTGACTTAATTGATGAAGCTGGGGCCAGCGCTAAGATTCGTGTACCACGCAAAAAAAGTGTGAGCAAAAAAGACATTGAAACCGTCCTCGCTAAAATGGTGAATATCCCGTCTCAGACTGTCTCGACAGATGATAAAAAACTGCTGAAACAACTAGAAAAATCGTTGCAACAAAAGATTTTTGGCCAAGACGCGGCGATTACGGCATTGGTGTCTGCGATTAAGCTATCGCGCGCAGGACTCAAAGCGCCTGACCAGCCGATTGGGGCGTTTTTATTCGCCGGTCCAACAGGGGTCGGAAAAACGGAAGTGGCAAAGCAACTCGCTGAACAATTGGCAATTCAGTTTGTGCGATTTGATATGTCAGAATATATGGAATCGCATACGGTGTCTCGTCTGATTGGTTCGCCACCAGGGTATGTCGGTTATGACCAAGGCGGGCTGCTCACGGATACGGTTGCCAATAATCCGCACTGTGTCCTGTTATTAGATGAAATTGAAAAAGCCCATCCAGACATTTTTAATTTACTATTGCAGGTGATGGATTATGGCAAACTCACTGACAGCAATGGCAAGACGGTGAATTTTAGCAATGTGATTCTGATTATGACCAGTAATGTCGGCGCAAGTACGCTAGAAAAACAAAGCATTGGTTTTACACTCGGACTCAATCGTGATACGGCAATCGATATTTCGCCCTCGCTTAAGCGGACATTTAGCCCCGAGTTTAGAAATCGGTTGAGTGATGTGATTCAGTTCTCACCGTTGGCACGAGGCGAAATCCTGAAAATCATCGATAAATTTATCGATGATTTAAATCAAACGCTAATCGACCAAGGTATTACGCTAACACTATCAGCGAATGCTAAAAATTGGTTGCTGGACAAGGGTTATGATACGTTGATGGGCGCTCGCCCCATGTCTCGATTAATTAATCAGCAAATCAAGATGCCCTTGTCAGAAAAAATCTTGTTCGGTGATTTGACCAAAGGCGGAGACGTGGTGGTGAATGTCGATAACCGATTGGATCAGCTGGTGTTGAAAAGCCAAAAACGACAGTTGGCGAAATCAACGACCTGATGGGACGTAAGACTGGCCTTTGTTAACTAGTTTCTGTTAACTGGTGTCGATGAAATCTAACACCAATAATACGAATAGCCAATAATACTAGCCAATAATGCCAATACCCAATAATACGAATACAACCATTCGAATAAAATGCAGCGGAAATAGGAATAAACCGCTGCATTTTGGTTTGTTTCTGCGCTAGTATTTATGGCGCTAGTTGGGTGTTAGTTTTTTACAGTTCTTTTAGCTATCCTTGTAGCAGCCCCTGTAATAGCCCCTGCCAAAGCCTTTTTAGCAACTGAAGAAACCCTGCAGATAACCCAGCCGATAACCCTGCAGACAACCCTGCAGACAACTCAGGCGAAAATATTAGCGATTTTCTAGCGTGTTGGGTGTTTGATAGGAAGTTCCTTCGACATAGCCGCCGTCGAGATTTTGATTGCGTGGGATACTATGGCTGTAGCCACGTGTTCTAAAAGACGCAGCCGATTTGTCAGGTGACTGTCTGACTTCGTGGTGGCGCATTGAGCAACCCGCAGTAAAGGTGGTCAGTGCTAGGCAAGCCATCAGGGTAAATAAAGGTTTCATTGTATTCTCCGAGTAATTTTTGATAACAAGTGATTGTTTAAAGCCATTGTTTAAAACTATTGTTTAAAGCTATTGTAAAGCGTCGATAGCAAAAAGGCGAATATATAGCGTTACTTATAGCGTTATTTATCGTCGATGGTTAATTGATAAAAGGGAAATGAGAGTTGCTGGCGCACCGAAAATCGTATTGATTATTCTCAAACAAGCCATGCGTGCAATTGGCTTTGAGTGCTTCGATGGCTTTGGGGCGGTAATCACCTGCACCTTTTTTATCCAACGGAATGCCTGCGTCAATTAAAATACGGTCGCTTTCTTGAAGCGCGTCGTAATAAGGCTTTAATCCATCGTAAAGGACATAGCCGATACCTGCTAAAATCACTAAAAAAATAACTTTTCCCATAGTAATATCCTATTCTAATAATTTGCTGTAATAATCTGTTGTAACGACCTCATAGTTAGTGTCGTTAATATCAGGCGTTAAAAAAATAATAATAATTTGATGCTAATTGTAGCGAATTTATCCGTTTTGGCAACCTTATTTAGCCGTTATTTAACGGTTTTAAAACATAAATCTCGCACTTCGTGCCCTAATTTGAGACCACGTCGTTCAAATTTGGTTTCGGGGCGGTAACTGGGTTTTTCTTTTGGGTTGTTCGTGATGTCGCTAAAACCCGCTAGAGACGCCATCACATCAACAACGTGTTCGGCATAGGGTACCCAGTCGGTTGCCACGTGAAAAATTGCATCGGGCTTTAACACGCGGTGCAACGCACGGCAAAAATGGGGCTGTACAAGGCGGCGTTTAAAGTGTCTTTTTTTATGCCAAGGGTCAGGGAAAAACAGTTGCACACGGTCTAGGCAATTGTCAGGCAACATGTGTTCGATAAACTCAACGGCATCATGTGCTATGATTTTGACGTTTTGGCAGGCATTTTCTTGGGCGAGTAATAAAGCGCGCCCGACGCCGGGGCGATGGACTTCTGCACCGATAAATAGCGTTTCAGGGTGATTTTTCGCTATGGTAATAAAAGACTCACCATTGCCAAAACCTATTTCTAGGACGACTTGGGGGTATTTTTTTTCGGCAATTGTACCCATGTCCATTCGTCGTTTGGTAAAATCGATACCAAACGCAGGCCAATATTCAGTCAGCGCTTGCCGTTGTCCATCGGTTAATCGGCCGTGGTGTCTGACAAAGCTTTTGATGGGCGGTGAGTTTTCGCTTAGCTGTCTGCCAGTGCTTTTATCAGGGCTTCTGTCAGGGCTTTGCGATGTGTCTTTGAAATCAGTCACGTTGAATATCAGTTGCGCTAAATATACCGTTACTTTGAAATGAAAATTTGACGTGAGTTATTGTTTTTTGTTTTGTTGGAAAAACGCCTCTAACTCAACGACATCTCGGCTGGGTAGTACACAATAGCTCTCCGCGCCATCATTCACGCTTTTTATTTCACCGCCGACATCACGACAAAAATCACGGGCGTTGGTAGCGCTAGATTGGGGTTGATTAGACGCGCATGCACCGATGAGTAGTGTTGCAGCGATTGTGGTGGCGTAAATACCTTTTTGATTCATGGTGTTCCTCCTAATAGTGGGTCGTTGGTTATTTCATTTGTCGGTGGTTTAGCAGTGTATCCAAATTAATCGTGCCGCAAATTAATCGTGCCGTGATAAACCGTGCGCGCAGGGCCTGCCATCCAAATATGCCCCGCTTGATCAATACGAATACGAATTTCTCCACCGCGTACTTTAACGCAAACGGGCGCATTAATTGCATCAATTGCATTAACTGCTTGTGCGGCATAGACTGCGGCGCAGACACCTGTGCCGCAGGCATCGGTTTCACCCGCGCCGCGCTCGTAAGTGCGTTGTGTGGCGGTGTGTTTGTCTAGTATTTCAATAAAATTCACATTAACCGATTCGGGAAAATAATCAGATTGTTGGATGTGCTTAGCCAGCGTTTCAATCGATTGCTGCCACAAGTTGCTAATAAATAAGACCACATGCGGATTCCCCATCGATAAGACACTAACGGGCAGGGGGGCGCCGTCAATGATAATGTCATAGCTTGCCGCGGGATTTTGTGCGCTGGCGTCTATATTAAATGGAATATCGCGTGGCGCTAAAATTGGTTTACCCATATCGACTTCGATATCGTCGTCGTTTCGATAGGTGATATACAGGGGGCCTTTTTTTATATTCACGCACAAGGTATGTTTGTCCGTGAGGCGTTGATCGATAACAAATTTGGCAAAGCAACGCGCGCCATTGCCACAATGCTCGACTTCGCTACCATCACAGTTGAAAATACGGTAATTAAAATCCACCGATGGCGTGCTAGGTGGCTCGACAACGAGTAGTTGGTCGAACCCAATCCCTGTTTTGCGATTGCCCAATTTGGCGATGGTGGCACTATCTAGGGAAAACGGGGTCTGCGTGGCATCGATCACGACAAAGTCATTGCCCAGTCCGTGCATTTTGTGAAAGGTTAAAGTCGTCATGATGGATTGATTGGTTTCTTTATTTCTGATTGGTTTGTGGCTAATTCAGTTGCGCTTAATTTAGCCGTGCTTAGTTCAACCGCGCTTAGTTCAGTTGCTGATAATACGGTCAGTGTATCACCTTCGACTTGCCACGCAATAGCTAATGTATAGATTTGGCTGTAATAAATTCGCGGTGATGCAGGTGTGGCTTTGTCCGCGATTTTTTCTGCGCTTCTGCCAGCAGTTTTGCCTGCAGTTTTGCCGTGATAAGCAGGGCGTGCATCGTGTGCCAATAATTCAGACACGAGCGGCATGACAGGCACGGCATGTTGTTGCTCGTACTGTGTTAATTGTTGCCTTGCGGTTTCGCGGTAGCGCACGTCAAAGCACCTAACGGGGGCGCTGTTTGCCCAAGTCGATGTCGCGCTGTTGATGCTGTCGGCATAGGGTAGATAGGGCTTGATGTCATAAATCGGGGTGTTGTCAACCATATCCACCCCCATGACATGGATTTGTTGGTGGGCGCTATCAATCGTATCTAGTTTGACGGCAGATAGCCCTAAGTTATTGGGGCGAAACGGGCTGCGCGTGGTAAATACGTTGGTTTTTTGGTTGCCACCTAAGCGTGGTGGGCGCACCGCGAGTGATTTGTCGGTATGCTGGTGTAGGTGCAGCCCCCAAATAAGCCAATAATGCGAATGGGCGCGAAAATCTTGTAACCTATCCGCATCGGCAAAGTCAGGGCAAAATTGTATGATGCCCTTGGCTTGATTGACCAAGCCTGATTGCCTAGGGACGGTGAATTTATCCCGAAACGGTGTGCGAATCCAGGCAATGGGTTCGAGAGATTGGTGGCCGTCATTCATTGAATATTTATTGATTCACGCTAATTTATTATTGATTTACGCTTGATTTATTGGGCGAGGTGATCGCGTGTATCGGTAAAGTTGACATCAGGAAAGCGTTCTTGCGCCATGCTTAAATTGACGCGACTTGGCGCAATATAGACCAACTGGTCGTAGTGGTCTTTGGCGAGATACTGCGCGTTTTTGTCGCAAAATTGCTTAAATAGCTTATCATCGTCGCATTGCACCCAGCGTGCGGTGGTTACCGGGATGGCTTCAAAGGTGCAATTGACATTGTATTCTACCAGTAACCGTGATTGTACGACTTCAAATTGCAATACGCCGACCGCGCCTAGAATTAAATCGCTACCCATCACGGGGCGAAAAAACTGGGTTGCGCCTTCTTCGCAGAGTTGGGCGAGTCCTTTTAATAGGGCTTTCATTTTGAGCGGGTCTTTGATCTGCACGCGGCGAAACAGTTCAGGGGCAAAATCAGGTATGCCTTTGAATTGCAGCTGTTCGCCAGCGGTAAACGTATCACCGATGCGAATCGTGCCGTGGTTGTGAAGCCCAATGATGTCACCTGCGTAAGCGTCTTCGACATTCTCGCGTTCGATAGACATAAAAGTCAGCGCGTCTGAGATACGCACATCCCGTGCGAGGCGGACATGGCGGCATTTCATGCCTTTGCTGAATTGCCCCGAGCAAATACGCAAAAAAGCCACGCGGTCGCGGTGCTTAGGGTCCATATTGGCTTGGATTTTAAAGACAAAGCCAGTGAAGTGGTTTTCGTCCGCGAGGACGGTGCGCTCAATGGCATCGTGGGCTCTGGGTGCAGGGGCTTCGTCAACAAAGCCGTCTAGCATTTCGGCAACGCCAAAATTTGAAATGGCAGAGCCAAAATAAACTGGCGTGAGTTTACCCGCCAAATACGCCTCGCGGTCAAAGGCATTGGATGCCTCGCGAATGAGCGCCACTTCATCACGAAAAGCCGCCGCTTCGTCAGCCCCTAATAGGGTGTCTAGCGCCTCGTTATCAATGCCGTGGATAACTTCGGCGGTGTTGATTTGATGGTTTTTGCCGTGCGCGTAGCAGTGAATGGTATCGTTTAGCAAGTGGTACACGCCTTTGAGGCGTTTGCCCATGCCGATAGGCCACGTAATGGGTGCGCAGCGAATCGATAAATCATTTTCGACTTCATCGAGCAGTTCCATGGGGTCGCGACCTTCGCGGTCTAGTTTATTGATAAAGGTGAAAATCGGCGTGTCGCGCAGACGGCAAACGTCCATTAATTTGCGCGTACGGTCTTCTACGCCTTTGGCGCAATCAATGACCATCAGTGCCGAATCAACGGCGGTGAGCGTTCGATAGGTGTCTTCTGAGAAATCTTCGTGCCCAGGGGTGTCGAGCAAGTTGATGATTTTGTCGCGATACGGAAACTGCATAACCGACGAGGTGATAGAAATGCCGCGTTCTTGCTCCATTGCCATCCAGTCCGAGGTGGCGTGTTTGTCGGATTTGCGGCCTTTGACGGTGCCTGCGCTTTGAATCGCGCCGCCGAAGAGCAGTAGTTTTTCGGTCAGTGTCGTCTTTCCCGCGTCAGGGTGGGAGATAATGGCAAAGGTGCGCCGTTGGTTGATTTCTTGGGTGATAGGGTTCATTGAATAGGTCGCTGTAGGTTGTGTTGTTGTCGCTGTTTTGTTGCTGTTGTGTTGCTGTTGTGTTGCTGATTCTATGGTGCGCTATTGTAACGATTTTGCGGGGAAAAAGCGACATGAAATAATGGCGAAGTAGTGCGTGCGCTAGCTGGTCGTTTGGCTGGTCGTTTGGCTGACGGGTAGTGTAAACGCTGTGGGTGAGAGTTAGTCTGATTTTCTCGTAAGATATATGACTATTTTTGTTGATTTTTGGCGTATTAAGCAGTATGATGAACGAGTGTGTGCTAATCATCATAATACATAACAATCAGGCAATCAGTGATAGGCCAATGACAGGCGCTTAACAGAATGCGTAATAGGCGACGATTATTATTTATGTAATCAGATGATTAATGGGTTTGTGAATGGGTTTATGTGTAAGAAATCCTCGCGTTGTTTACAGTTAGGTTAACTCAAAGTAGTGACTAAGTATCTCATAAGGTGTTGCGTTGTTCAAACTTTTGTGCGGTTTGACAGTATTGTAAAAATTGATGAATCGATTTAATTCCAATCGT